>NZ_JASCOM010000359.1:0-4723 GCF_029959925.1 Pseudomonas sp. PS02303 | reverse complement strand
CGCGAAGGCTGTTTAACAGTCGACATTGATGTCGGCTGACTCACCGCTTTCGCGAGCAGGCTCGCTCCCACAAGGTTTAGTGTGGTGTCAGGTATTTTCGCTATGCCCGGCGAACGCCGCCAGTCGGCGACCCTGTAAATTAACCCCTCGATCAGACGTTCTACTGGGTATCTGCCTTTATACCCAAGGAACTGTCTTCCATGACCCAGCCTCCCCGTGGCGCCATCGGCGAGTTGTTCGCCCTGTTGAAACCGTTTCGACTCATCGTCGCCGCGTCCATTTTCCTGGGCATGGTCGGCGGCTTGAGTGTCACGGTACTGCTGGCGACCATCAACAACGCCCTGCATTCGGACACCGGCCTGACCCAAGGCGTAGTCGCCTTGTTTGCCGGCCTGTGCCTGCTGGCGCTGTTGAGCTCGATCTGCTCGGACATCGGCACCAACTACGTCGGCCAGCACATCATTGCCAGGCTGCGCAAACAGCTCGGTGAAAAAGTCCTGTCGGCCCCCATCGAGCAGATCGAACGCTATCGCAGCCACCGCTTGATTCCGGTCCTGACCCACGACGTCGATACCATCAGCGACTTCGCCTTCGCCTTCGCCCCCCTGGCGATTTCCCTCACCGTGACCCTCGGTTGCATGGGTTACCTGGCCATCCTGTCGTGGCCGATGTTCCTGATCATGGTCGCCGCGATCCTGATCGGCACCGCGATCCAGGCTTACGCCCAGAGCAAGGGTGTGCAGGGTTTCATGGCCGCCCGTGACGCTGAAGACGAGCTGCAAAAGCACTACAACGCGATTGCCGATGGCGCCAAGGAACTACGAATCCACCGTCCGCGTCGCCAACGCATGTTCGTGTCGGGGATCAAGGCGACAGCCGATTTCATCTGCAAGACCCAGGTGCGCTCGGTCAACACCTTCGTGATCGCCAAGACCTTCGGCTCGATGCTGTTCTTCGTGGTCATCGGCCTGGTGCTGGCGCTGCAATCCTTCTGGCCAAGCGCCGACAAGACCGTGATGAGCGGCTTCGTGCTGGTGCTGTTGTATATGAAAGGCCCGCTGGAGCATTTGATCAGCACGTTGCCGATTGTCAGCCGTGCGCAGATCGCCTTCCGCCGGATCGCCGAGTTGTCCGAGCAGTTTTCCACCCCTGAGCCGCACTTGCTGCTCAGCGATCAGGGCAACGTCAAGCAAGCCGTGCACGAACTGAAACTGGCCGATGTGCGTTTCGCCTTCCCGGCTGTCGAAGGCGCTGCACCCTTCCAGTTGGGCCCGGTCAACCTGACGATCAAGCAAGGCGACATCACGTTTATTGTCGGTGAGAACGGTTGCGGCAAGACCACGCTGATCAAGTTACTGCTGGGTTTGTACACCCCGCAACAGGGCGAGATCCGGGTCAACGGCGAGGCGATTGATGCGCAAAATCGTGATGACTATCGCCAGTTGTTCACCACAATCTTCGCTGATTATTACCTGTTCGATGACGTGGTCCAGGGCGACACGCACATCCCCGAAGACGCCAACAAATACCTGCAACGCCTGGAAATCGCGCACAAGGTCAGCGTCAAGGACGGCAATTTCACCACCACCGACCTTTCCACCGGCCAGCGCAAGCGCCTGGCGCTGGTCAATGCCTGGCTCGAAGAACGCCCGGTGCTGGTGTTCGATGAATGGGCGGCCGACCAGGACCCGACCTTCCGCCGGATTTTCTACACCGAGCTGCTGCCGGACCTCAAGCGCCTGGGCAAAACCATCATCGTGATCTCCCACGATGACCGTTACTTCGACGTGGCCGACCAGTTGGTGCGCATGGAGAGCGGCCGGGTCGTCACCGAGCTGGCACCGGCCTGACCCTGCGGGAGCGAGCCTGCTCGCGATAGCGGTGGATCAGTCACCTTCAATGGTGAATGAAATACCCCCATCGCAAGCAGGCTCGCTCCCACCGTTGTTTCTCTTAACGGGCCGACATTTGGGCGAACCCCTCGCCACGGTTTCTTCTTTCTGAAAATTAATTGACGTCTTTCTTTCCGGTTTTTGCTTCGCGCCGCGTCTAATAATCATTCTTATTAACAAAAACTCTGCACCCCACTTTTCAGGAGCTCAGGTAAGTAATGCGACCTCTACCACGCCGCACACCTCTCGCGCAGGCCGTACAGCGCCCGACATTGCATCGCACCCTGTTTACCAGCGTGCTGCTGACCGCCACCTTGCTGGGGAGCTCGATGGCCAATGCTGCACCTGTAAAAGTGAACATTGCCGTCCAGCCGCTTTCCAACGCGCTGACCGAGCTGGGCATGCAAACCAACCTGCAGATCCTCTACAGCCCGGATCAGGTGGCGGGTATCAAGTCCCGTGCAGTGTCAGGTTCGCTGGAGCCCTCCGAAGCCCTGAGCGCCCTGCTCAAAGGCACCGGCATTTCGTTCCAGATCAACGGCAACAGCGTCACGCTGGTCTCCGGCGGCGGTTCGGGCCTGCAACTGGGCGCGACCACGATTTCCGGCCAGGCCCTGGGCCTGACCACTGAAGACACCGACTCCTATACCACCGGCGCCACCACCACCGCGACCAAGCTGCCGCTGACCCTTCGCGAAACGCCGCAATCGGTGACCGTGGTGACGCGCCAGCAAATGGACGACCGTGGTGTACAGAGCGTCGGTGACGCACTGCGCAACACCCCGGGCATCACGTCGCAGAAGTACGACAGTGACCGTACCGAGTTTTCCGCCCGTGGCCAGGCCATCACCAACTTCCAGTACGATGGCGTCAACACCATCTACGACGGTGTGTACGGTGAAAACCCGAACAACAGCGACGACTCGGCCAGCCTCGACCACATCGAAGTCATCAAAGGCGCTACCGGCCTGATGACCGGCACCGGCGATCCGTCCGCCACGGTCAACCTGATCCGCAAGAAGCCGACCAAGGAATTCAAGGCCTCGGTCAGCGCCACCGCCGGCCGCTGGGACAAGTACCGTGCTGAAGGTGATATTTCCGGTTCGCTGACTGATTCCGGCAACGTCCGCGGTCGCTTCGTCACCACGTACCAGGATGCCAACTCGTACCTGGATCACTACAGCCAGAAGAAAGACCTGTTTTACGGCGTACTCGAAGCCGACCTGACCGACGACACCCTGCTGACCTTCGGCATCGACAAATCCAGCGCCACCCCGCGCGGTTCGTCGTGGACCGGTAACCCGACATATTTCGCCGATGGCGGCCGTACCGAGTTCCCGCGTCACTTCAACCCGGCGGCCGACTGGAGCCGTCGTGATTTCGACAGCACCACCTACTTTGCATCGCTGGAGCAAGCGCTGGCCAATGACTGGAAACTCAAAGTCAGCCTGGACCAGAAAACCACCGATCACGACACCCAACTGGCCTCGGCCAGCGGCGGCAACCCGGACCGCGCCACCGGTGAAGGCATGTTCCTTTACTGGGGTCGCTGGGAAGGTCATCGCGTGCAGAACACCGCTGACGTGAACGTCTCCGGCCCCATCAGCCTGGGCGGTCGCGAGCACGAACTGGTCGCCGGTGTCATGGCGTCCCACTCGCGCCAGACCGGTTCGACTTACGACACCAGTGCGTTCTCCCAAGTGCCCGGCAGCATCTATGACTGGAACGGCGAACTGCCGAAACAGGAATTCCCGAAGAACGGCAAATACGAACGTACCCAGAGCCAGAACGGCGTTTACCTGGCCACGCGCCTGCGCCCGACCGATGACCTGTCGTTCATCCTCGGCACCCGCCTGAGCACCTTCAAGTACAACGAAGACTATAACTACAACCCGGGCGCCAACCAGACCGACACCCACGCCAGCTACAAGGAACACGGCGTCGTCACCCCGTATGCCGGTGTGGTTTACGACCTCAACGACACGTACTCCGCGTACGCCAGCTACACCAATATCTACCAGCCGCAAATCTACAAGGACGCCAACGGCTCGACCCTGCAGCCGGTTGAAGGCAACGCCTACGAGGCCGGTCTGAAAGCGGCCTACTTCGAAGGCAAGCTGAACGCCAGCCTGGCCTTCTTCCGCATCGAACAGGACAACGTCGCTGAATCGATCGGCACCAACCCGGTCACCAACGAAGGTATCTACAAAGCCATCGACGGCGCGACCACCAAAGGTGTGGAACTGGAACTGGCCGGTGAACTGGCCGAGGGCTGGAACCTGTCCGCGGGCTACACCTACGCCCGGACCCGTGACCAGGACGAGCAACGGATCTTTGGCTACCCGCTGTCCACCACGCGCCCTGAACACGTCGTTCGTACCTTCACCACCTACCGTCTGCCGGGCGTGATGAACCAGTTCACCGTCGGTGGCGGCGTGAGCTGGCAGAGCGCGTTCTACGGCAAGATCTACAGCGCCAGCGCGGGCGACTACACCCAGATCAAGCAAGGTGGCTACACCCTCGTGGACCTGATGACCCGTTACCAGTACGACGACCACCTGAGCTTCACCGTCAATGCCAACAACGTCTTCGACAAAAACTACCTGACGGGCCTGGGCAACTTCGACACCACGTTCTACGGCGAGCCGCGTAACGTGCAGGTCACCGCGAAGTATGATTTCTGAGTCGTGAGCTGAAATGAAAAATGCCCGTGTCGTCAGATGCGGGCATTTTTTGGCCAGGGATTTTGTGGTGAATGGGAGTCCGCCTTCGCGGGCAAGCCTCGCTCCTACAGGTTGGCACCATGCCACAACTCGACGCCAACCTGTAGG
>NZ_JASCOM010000358.1:0-4749 GCF_029959925.1 Pseudomonas sp. PS02303 | reverse complement strand
GCCTCGCTCCTACTGGGTTACGGGTCGTTCATGCGAACACCGATAACCTGTAGGAGCGAGGCTTGCCCGCGAAGCTTTCAAGCTTCACACCAGATAGTTTTTCAACTCCCGGGCAATCACCATCCGCTGTATCTCGCTCGACCCTTCATAAATCTGCGTAATCCGCGCATCCCGGTAATAGCGCTCCACCGGGTAATCTTCCAGATACCCGTACCCGCCATGAATCTGCATCGCCGACGAGCAGACTTTCTCGGCCATTTCCGACGCAAACAGCTTGGCCTGCGAAGCCTCGGACAGGCACGGTTTGCCGGCACTGCGCAGCCGA
The DNA here is from genome assembly GCF_029959925.1 of Pseudomonas sp. PS02303. Classification (NCBI taxonomy): domain Bacteria; kingdom Pseudomonadati; phylum Pseudomonadota; class Gammaproteobacteria; order Pseudomonadales; family Pseudomonadaceae; genus Pseudomonas; species Pseudomonas sp. PS02303. The sequence continues at coordinate 4,424 of NZ_JASCOM010000358.1, read as the reverse complement.
GCCGCATGCAGGATCAGCAAGCGCGCCGCGTTTAGCCGGGTGTGCATGTCAGCGAGCATATTCGCGATGCTCTGGTGCTCGATGATCGGTTTGTCGAACTGCACCCGATCCCGCGAATACGCCAGTGCGGCTTCGAACGCTGCCCGGGCAATGCCCAGCGCCTGCGCGGCGATGCCGATGCGGCCGCCTTCGAGGTTGGACAGGGCGATGGCCAGCCCTTTACCGCGATCACCCAGCAGATTGGCTTCGGGAATCGTGCAGTTGCTCAAAGTCACCGCGCAGGTGTCGGAGGCGCGAATGCCCATTTTGTGTTCGGTGCGGTCGACGATGAAACCGGCGGTATCGGTCGGCACCAGGAACGCCGAGATGCCGCGCTTGCCCAGGTCCGGATCGGTCACGGCAAACACAATCGCCAGTTTTGCCCGCTTGCCATTGCTGACGAATTGCTTGGCGCCGTTGATCACCCATTGGCCGTCGCGCAGTTCGGCGCGGGTGCGCAGGTTGTGCGCTTCGGAGCCGGCTTGCGGCTCGGTCAGGCAGAAGCAGCCGATCGCCTGGCCGCTGGCCAGATCCGGCAACCAGGTTTGTTTCTGTTCTTCGGTGCCGTAGTTGAGCACCGGGCCGCAGCCCACGGAATTGTGGATGCTCATCAATGCGCCCGTGGCGCCGTCGCCGGCCGAAATCTCTTCTACCGCCAGGGCGTAGGCGACGTAGTCGACATAGGTGCCGCCCCATTCTTCCGGCACCACCATGCCCAGCAGGCCCAGTTCACCCATCTTCGCCACCAGACCGTCATCGATCCAGCCGGCCTTTTCCCAGGCTTGCGCATGGGGCGCGATTTCGCCGCGGGCAAAGTCCCGGGCCATGTCGCGGATCATGACTTGCTCTTCGCTCAATTCGATATCGTGCATGGCTCAGTTCCCGCTCTGGTCAAAACCGCTGAAGAAACTCGCGACGTGCTCGGCGTCCAGCGCCTGCAAGGTTGGCGGATTCCAGCGTGGTTGCTTGTCTTTATCGATCAGCAAGGCGCGCACGCCTTCGATCAGGTCGCCGCGCGCGAACCACTGACGGTCCAGGTGCAGCTCAAGGGCAAAACAGTCTTCGAGGCTCAAGTGCCGACCACGGCGCAGCATTTCCAGGGTCACGCCCATCGCCAGCGGCGAACGGCTCTCCAGCAGGTCGGCGGTGATCATGGCCCATTCATGGCTGTCGGCGACCGTCACTTCACGCAGTTGCTCAACAATACTCGGCACATCGGGCAGGGCGAAGAAGTGATCGATGGCCGGGCGCAGCGCTTCCAATGGCGCATCGGGCAGTTGTTGCACCGCGAGTTTCGCCAGCAGGCCTTGCAGGTCCTTGAGCGGCGTGTCGCGCCATTCGAGCTGGTCGAGTTGCTCGTCGAGGGCGCCGAGTTTTTCGCTTTCCAGAAACCAGTCTGCCAAGCCGCAATAGAGCGCATCGGCTGCGCGGATCTGCACGCCGCTGACGCCCAGATAAATCCCCAGCTCACCGGGAATCCGTGGCAAGAAATGACTGCCACCGACGTCCGGGAAATAACCGATGGCCACTTCCGGCATCGCCAGACGGCTTTTCTCGGTAACCACCCGCAAGTCAGCGCCTTGCACCAGGCCCATACCGCCGCCGAGGACAAAACCGTCCATCAGGGCCAGCACCGGTTTGCAGTAGTGATGAATGGCGAGGTCGAGGGCGTATTCCTCGACGAAGAAGTCTTCGTGCAACGTGTCGCCGCTTTTGAAACTGTCATACAGCGAGCGAATATCGCCGCCGGCACAGAAGGCTTTCTCGCCGGCACCGCGCAAGACCACCGCGTGAACCTGCGGATCCTGCGCCCAGGCGTCGAGCTGGCGCTGCAGGTGGCGGACCATGTTCAGGGTAATGGCGTTGAGACCGGCGGGGCGATTGAGGGTCAGGTGACCGATGTGGTTGCGGACCTCGGCCAGCACTTCGTTTTGCGTGGCATCCATGAACGAAGTCTCTTTCGATGAAACCTGAGCAGTCATCACTAACTCCCTGCTTTTATTGTTCTTTATAGAGAAGCTCGCGCGCGAGCGATCCCGGATCGTACCAGTGCAAATTTATGATGTACAACCGGGATATGTGCAGGTGCTTTCTGCATATTTGCATGAGCCTGTGAGAGCGAGCCTGCTCGCGAAGGCGATGTGTGATTCAACATTGAGGTTGACGGGCAGGGCGTCTTCGCGAGCAGGGAGGTGTGCCGTCAGGAACTATGACGCAGCACTTCACTAATACTGCGACGTTTGGCGTGTAACTCACTGATATGAATCAGTTGTTCCAGGTCTTCCGGGGTGACATCGAAGAACGCCTCCATGTCCGCCAATGCCAGTTTCAAGTCCTGGGCGGTGATGGCCTGGCTGTCGATCGGCGGATGATCCGCCGGCACCATGGGCACCGGTTCGGCGGCGCGCTTGGGGTAGCGAATGCGCGTCAGGTTGTTATAGGCCAGCGCGCAGAGCAGCATGGTCGATGCGGCGAGCATCACCGCGCCGAGGGCTTTCCAGTCCAGCGCGATGGTTGCCGGATCGGCCAGCACCAACAGCAACGCCAGCGCTCCGGCCGGTGGGTGCAGGCAACGCAACCAGCACATCAGGATCAGCGCCATGCCCGCCGCCAGGCAGGCGCTGCCAAGGGTTCGGCCGAGAACATGTGCGACCAGCAGCGCAACGGCGCCGGCACTCAAATAGCCGCCCAGAATCGACCATGGCTGGGCAAGGGCGCCGGAGGACACCGCGAACAGCAACACCGCCGATGCGCCCAACGGCCCGATCAAATGTTGCGCCACTTCCATGCCGAACACTTGGGCGCACAGCCAGACGCTGAACAGCGTGCCCAGGGACATGCCAATGGCAGCACGGCTCCATTCGGAAGGACGGGTGTTGATGGCAGCAGGTAACCAGCGAGCGAGCATGAGGCAAACGATCCGTTGGTAAAAATCCAGGAAAAAAAAAGGCTTAACTGGGAAACCCAGAAAGCCCTTGAAGGTGTTCCAACTATTGGGGGAGGAACGGGGCACAGTGTGCCGTTCATTCCCGATGCTGACAAATTCATATTAATGCAGTTTGAGTGCATTATTTTTGCTGTAACGCGACTCGGCGACCGCTCATGAAACACAGGAACCCGCCCATGGCCGTCAGCGCGCTCAGGGCATAAAACATGGTGGGTGCCGGTGTGTGCATCAGCAGGAAACCACAAATCACCGGGCTCAGGGCTCCGCCGAGGGCCGCGAGGTTTTGTGCGCCGTAGTAACTGCCGCGCAGTTCTTCCGGGGCCAGGGTGTCGACGAAGAGAAATTCGGCGGGGTAAATGATCATTTCGCCGAGGGTGAAGATGAACATCGCCACGCACCAGCTCACCAGGCTGTCGGCCAGACTGAAGCCGATCAACCCGACGATAAACAGGCTGGTGCCGCCGGCGATCCAGTAACGCAGCTGTTCGCGCTTGAGGAATCGGCCGATCTGGTATTGCAGCAGGATCACGCTGATGGCGTTGCAGGCGAGCAGGGCGGCCATGGTTTCCAGCGCCCGTTTGGAGTCTTGGGTCACCAGCAGGTATTGCGACAGGTACAGGGTGAATCGACCGTGGACCACGGTGCTGAGCAGGCAACCGCAGGTGAACATGATCAGTGTGCGGTCGTTCTTCAGAGTAATGAGCGTCTTGAGAAAACTTTGGGGTTGACCGATCGGGGGTGTCTGCGACGAGTCCCTGGGGATGCCGATCATCAGGAAAATGCTGAAGAACGCGATGCCGCCGGCTATCAGGAACGGCGCAATCGGGTACACCCCGGCAATCACCACGCCGAGCATCGGGCCGGTGGCGTAGCCGATGTTGGTCAGGGTGTAGCGCAGGGAAAACGCCTTGGCGCGTTGGCCAATCGGCAGGTTTTCGCTGAGGATCGCCTTCGAGCCGATCAGGAACAGCGCCGAGGCGGTTTCGGTGATGACCAGGGTGGCGGTGGTCAGGTAGAGGTTTTCGGCGAAGGTCAGCAGGACGAAGCCGATGGCGCTGGAGAGCATCGCCAGAATCAGCAACCGACGTTTTTCGAGGCGGTCGATGATGTAGCCGCCATAGAGCGCGAGCAGGGTGGCGATAAATACCGCGATGCCCAACAGCAAACCGACGTCCTGCTGGTTGAGGCCGAGCTTGTTGCTCAGGAACAAGGTGAGCAGCGGGCTGGTGATGGCGCGGCTGACGACGATGGTCAGCGAAACGATCATCAACCGGCGGATTACGAGCGAGTAAGTGGCCACGGTGGGGCAAATGTCCTTATTTAGGTTTTGTAGTGTTCGACGTGGAGCCGTGTCGCCTTCATTCGCGGGCAAGCCTCGCTCCTACAAGTTGTTGGTGTCCGCATGATCAATGCATGACCTGTAGGAGCGAGGCTTGCC
>NZ_JASCOM010000357.1:0-4750 GCF_029959925.1 Pseudomonas sp. PS02303 | reverse complement strand
GGGCAGGCTCGCTCCCACAGTAGATCTTCACCAGACACCGATGTTGTGTACGACAAAAAAACATTGTGGGAGCGAGCCTGCTCGCGATGGCGGTGTATCAGACTGGGACCAATTCTCGGCGGACTACATACATTCCGGCGCTTTCATACAGCCGCTGCGCCCGAAGGTTGTCTTCCAGTACTTTCAAATCCACATAACCTTCCCGGCGGGCCTGAAACACCTGGAACGCGTGGAGCAGTAATGCGCGGCCAAGCCCACGTCGCTGTGCCCGTGGGTGCACCATCAACTTCTTGATGTAGGCGCTGGTCCAGCACTGCGCCACGCCGACGATCCCTTCGGCATCTTGAGCGATGAAGCAGAGCGTGGGGTCATATTCAGGATCGGTTTCAAAACGTCGCTGCCAGATCGCCAATTCCGGCACACGGCCACCGCCTTCCAGGTGACCCAGTTCCATCACGTGATGGACGGCTTGGGCGACTTCGGGACGGTACTCGATCAATTCAATGCCGACCGGCCACGTGATTGCGGGCACCGCCTCGGCAAGGTTGCGCCGCATCAGCAAGCAAAAGCGTTCGGTCATGACTCAGTGACCTTGTTCGGCGACGGCCTTGGCCGCTTCGATCAGGCACCGGGTCAGTTCTGGCGAGGAGAACTTGGTCAGCACCGCGTTGGCCCCGGCCAGACGCGCTTTCTCACTGTTCATCGCGCTGTCCAGCGATGTGTGCAGCAACACATAAAGGTGCGAGAAGTCCGGCGTCTCGCGCAGGGTGCGGGTGAACGCGTAGCCGTCCATCTCCGACATTTCGATGTCCGAGACGATCAGGTTGATCTGCTGCGCCGTGCCTTGCAGGTCCAGCAGGCAGTCGATGGCTTCCTTGGCGCTGCGGGCGGTGTGGCATTGCAGGCCGAGGTTGCGCAAGGTGTGAACCGATTGCTGCAGCGCGACCTGGCTGTCGTCGACCACCAGGATCCGAGCGTTACCCAGCACTTCGGCGTCTTCCATGCTCAGTTCGGTCGGGGCCATTTCGATCTGCGCCGGGGCGATGCCGTGGATGACCTTTTCGATGTCCAGCACTTGCACCAGGGTGCCGTCGACCGAGGTCACGCCGGTGATGTACGAGCGCACGCCGCCGGAGCCGAAGGGCGGCGGGCGGATGTCGGTGGTCAGGCAGTGGACGATCTTGCTCACGGCCTGAACGTGCAGGCCCTGTTTGGAGCGGCTGACGTCGGTGACGATCAGGCAGCCACCATTCGGGTCTTCCAGTGGCCGCTCGCCGATGGCGCGGCTGAGGTCGATCACCGACAACGAGGCGCCGCGCAAGGTGGCAATGCCTTTGACGTGTGGGTGCGACTCCGGCAGCTTGGTCAGCGGCGGGCAGGGGATGATTTCGCTGACTTTCAGCAGGTTGATTGCCATCAGCTTGCCGCTGCGCAAGGTAAACAGCAGAAGCGAAAGTGAGTCTGCGCGGGCTTTGGTGGTGGACATAAAAACCTTCTGTGGAAAAAGGTGATGGGCGAGTAAAAAGTCGCCAAAAACTATTGATGCCGGGTTATCGACTTGTTGGGGGCAGGCTTTAGGCTAAATACCCATTCCCGGCCCAACGGCGAACCCTGTGGCGAGGGAGCTTGCTCCCGCTGGAGTGCGAAGCACTCCCGATCAGGTGATGTGTGTTATCAGACTATCCGCATTTTCAGGTTTTGCGGCTGCTTCGCAGCCGAGCGGGAGCAAGCTCCCTCGCCACAGCGGGGGGGTTATTTCATCCCTAGGCGCTTGGCCATCCGCCCGAGGTTCGCCCGATCCAGGCCCAACTCGCGCGCCGCGCTTGCCCAGTTGTCGTGGTGCCGTTCCAGGCAAGCGCTGATCAATTGGCGCTGATAATTTTCGGTAGCCTCTCGCAAATCCCCCGACACCAATGCCATTGGGGCCGCCGCCGGTTGCTCGGCGACCACTTCGATGCTGCCATTGGGCAAATCCAGATCCGCCGCACTCAAACTCAGAATCTTCGGCCGTACCTTGCAGTTACCCAGCGCTTTCAAGGCGCTGCGACCAATCAAGTGCTCCAGCTCCCGCACATTCCCCGGCCAGTCGTATGCCAGCAATGCCACTTGCGCGTCGCTGTTCAGGCGCAGGCTGTTAAGGCCCATCCGCGAGCGGTTCTGTTCCAGGAAATAACCGCTGAGCAGCAACACATCGCGCCCGCGATCGCGCAGGGCCGGTACCAGCAGCGGGTATACGCTCAAGCGGTGATAGAAGTCGGCACGGTAGCGGCCGCTGCGCACTTCTTCGGCCAGGTCGCGGTTGGTTGCTGCGATCAGGCGCACGTCCACCTGATGTTCTTTATCCGACCCCAGGCGCTGCAATTGACCGCTTTGCAGCACCCGCAACAACTTGGCCTGCACGGTCAGGGACAGTTCGCCGACTTCATCAAGAAACAGTGTGCCGCCATTGGCCAGTTCGAACTTGCCGCGCCGATCGCTGGTGGCGCCGGTGAAGGCGCCGCGCACATGGCCGAACAATTCGCTCTCCACCAGGGTGTCCGGCAGGGCGGCGCAGTTGAGGCTGATGATCGGTTTGTCCGCCCTTGGCGAAGCGGCGTGAATCGCCTGCGCGACCAATTCCTTGCCGACCCCGGTTTCGCCGGTGATCAGCACGGTCAGGTCGCTGCCGCCCACCAGGCTGATCTCTTCCACCAGGCGTTTATGCGTCTTGCTTTGCCCGATCATCTCGCGGTTTTGCTGGCCGCTGGCCTGGCGGTAGACCTCGGCGCGCTGATGCTCGTCTTCGGCGCGATTGGCCAGGCGTTCGATGCGTTCGGCGGCGTTGACGGTGGCCGCCGCGAGGCTGGCGAAGGCTTGCAGGGCGTCCAGTTCGATGGGTTCAAATTTTTCCGGGTCGAGGGCGTCGAGGGTCAGCAAGCCCCAGGGACGCTCGTCGATGAACAACGGGCAGCCCATGCAGTCGTGAACTTCCAGATGCTCGTCGAGGCCGTCGACCAGACCGTCGTAAGGGTCCGGCAAGTCGCTGTCGGCGGCGAACCGCGTCGGGCCGTGGCTGCTGAGCAACGCTTCGAAACGCGGGTGCTCGCTGACTTTGAAACGGCGGCCCAGGGTGTCGGTGCTCAACCCGTCGACGGCCAGCGGCACCAGCCATTCGCCATCCAGGCGCAGCAGGGCGGCGGCATCGCAGGGGAGCAGGGCGCGCATGGCTTCGAGCAGGCGTCGATAACGCTCGCCTTCGGGCAGTTCGCGGGACAGGTCGGAGACCAGCGGTAGCAGGGCGGTAAGCAAGGATTTTGCAGTCATAGTGACTCCGTGTAGTCGGGATGACTATAAGCCAGCGTGTGTCGATATGACTACTGTGTTTATAAGTTATTGTTTTTAAAGGGTTAAATAGTTGGCATGGAAAGTGATAGCTATAGGGTCATCAGTTAGCAATCCAAAAGTAGCCCAGGAGTCACTTTATGCTTAGCGTTCAAGACCGTGCCATCGTCAAATCCACCGTGCCGTTGCTGGAAAGCGGTGGCGAAGCGCTGATCACTCACTTCTACCGCATGATGCTCTCGGAATACCCGGAAGTGCGCCCGCTGTTCAACCAGGCTCACCAGGCCAGCGGTGATCAGCCGCGCGCCCTGGCCAACGGTGTTCTGATGTACGCGCGCCACATCGACCAGCTCGATCAGTTGGGCGACCTCGTCGCCAAGATCATCAACAAGCACGTGGCCCTGCAAATTCTGCCGGAGCACTACCCGATTGTCGGCACTTGCCTGCTGCGTGCGATCTCCGAAGTGCTGGGCGAAGAAATTGCCACCCCTGAGGTGATGAGTGCCTGGGGCGCGGCCTACGGTCAGTTGGCCGACATCCTGATCGGCGCCGAAACCAGCATCTACGATCAAAAGGAACAGGCCCCCGGTGGCTGGCGCGGGGCGCGGGAATTCATCGTGGCGGCCAAGGTCGAGGAAAGCGCGGAAATCACCTCGTTCTACTTCGAACCTGCCGACAAAGGCGCGATTTTGGCAGCGGAACCGGGCCAGTACATCGGCATGAAACTGATCCTCGATGGCGAAGAGATCCGTCGTAACTACTCGCTGTCGGCGTTGGCCAACAAGGGCCAGTACCGCATCAGCGTCAAGCGTGAAACCGGTGGCCGCGCCTCCAACCACTTGCACGATCAGTTGCACGTTGGTTCGAGCATCCAGCTGTTCCCGCCATCGGGCGAGTTCACCCTGACCGCCAGTGACAAACCGCTGGTGCTGATCAGCGGTGGTGTCGGCATCACCCCGACGCTGGCGATGCTGGAAGCGGCGCTGGCCACCGAACGGCCGGTGCACTTTATCCACTGCGCGCGTAACGGCAGCGTTCATGCATTCCGCGACTGGATCGATGGCTTGGCCGAGCGTCACCCGCAACTCAAACGCTTCTATTGCTACGCCGAAGATGATGGCGTGAGCCCGGCGGCAGACACGGTCGGGCTGTTGAGCCGCGAGCAACTGGGCGAGTGGCTGCCGGAGCAGCGCGATCTGGATGCTTACTTCCTGGGGCCGAAAGGGTTCATGGCGGCAATCAAGCGTCACCTCAAGGCGTTGGGTGTGCCGGAGAAGCAGAGCCGTTACGAGTTCTTTGGGCCGGCTTCGGCATTGGAGTAACTGTTTGCGGCGACTCGGGAGACCGAGTCGCCTGCTTCGCGGGCAAGCCCCGCTCCTACAGGTTTTGTACCGTTGCGCAATCGCGCGAACAACACAAAACCTGTAGG
>NZ_JASCOM010000356.1:0-4783 GCF_029959925.1 Pseudomonas sp. PS02303 | reverse complement strand
CGAAGGCGGCGTGTCATTCGACATCATCGGTGAATGACCCGCCGCCTTCGCGCGCAGGCTCGCTCCTACCGTGGCTTGTGGTGTTTTCGGCTCAGTCGTCGGCGTCAGGGTCGAGGTCGGGGAACATCACTTCGGTAAAGCCGAATTGGCTGAAGTCGGTAATCCGTGACGGGTACAACCGGCCGATCAGGTGATCGCATTCATGCTGCACCACCCGCGCATGGAATCCCTCGGCGATCCGCAAGATAGGCTGGCCCTTGGGATCGAAGCCTTCGTAGCGAATCTGCTGATAACGGTCTACCGCGCCGCGCAGGCCGGGCACTGACAGGCAACCTTCAAAGCCCTCTTCCATCAGCGAGTTCAAAGGTGTGATCAGCGGGTTGATCAGAATGGTCTGCGGCACCGCTTCAGCGTCCGGGTAGCGTTCACTGTGTTCGAACCCAAAGATCACCAGTTGCAGATCGACGCCGATCTGCGGCGCAGCCAGGCCGACGCCACCGACGCTTTCCATGGTCTGGAACATGTCGTCGATCAGTTGCCACAACTCAGGGCTGTCGAACATCTCGGCCGGCACCGGCGGAGCAATGCGCAGCAGGCGTTCATCGCCCATTTTCAGGATTTCACGGATCATTTTATGGTTTCGTCAGTGTGCGGCTTGATCGAGTGATCCCGACCCAGTCCGGAAACGTGGTGTTTGGGTTCGTGATCGAGCTCACCGGGGACTTTTTCACCGTCATTCTTGCCTTCGGTCGACATGTGCTCGATCACTGCATTCATCTCCGCGCCCAGCAACAGCACCGCGGCGGAAATATAAAAATAGAGCAGCAACACGATGATCGCGCCGATACTGCCATACATGGCGTTGTAGTTGGCGAACTCCTTGACGTACAGGCCAAAGCCCACGGAGGCAAGGATCCACACCACCACCGCCAGCACCGAACCTGGGGTGATAAAACGAAACTCCTGTTTAACGTCGGGCATGACGTAATAAATCAGCGCCACGGCCACCATCAGCAAAATCACCACCACGGGCCAGCGCACGATGGTCCACAGGGTCACGATGAAGTCTTCCATGCCGACTTGCGCGGCAATCCAGCCCATCAGTTGCGGCCCGAGCACCATCAACGCGGCGGCGATCAGCAGCATGCCGGCGATGCCAACGGTGTAGATGATCGACAGCGGAAAACGCTTCCACGCGGGCCGGCCTTCGACCACGTCGTAGGCGGCGTTCATCGCGCTCATCATCAGCCGCACGCCAGCGGATGCGGTCCACAGGGCAATCACGATACCAATCGACAGCAAGCCACCCTTGGACTGCTGGAGTTGGTCGATCACCGGGTTCACCTGCTCCAGCGCCTGGGGCGGCAGGACCAGTTCCGATTGCAGACGCAGCCACGAGAAGAAGTCCGGCAGGTGCAGGAAACCGATCAGAGCGATCAGGAACAGGATGAAGGGAAATAGCGAAAACAGCATTTGATAGGCCAGCGCCGAGGCATAGGTCGACATCTCATCGTCGACGAACTCGGTGACCGTGCGCATCATGACACGGTGCAGGCGCAGGCCTTTCATGTGGGGGAAAAACATTAGCGTCTCCTTTCGCCGCAGGTTGGGTTGAAGTCGAGGCGACTCAGGGGCCGTTTTCTACATCAAAGTAGCCTACTTGGCGACTTTGAAACAATTTCCGTGCGCAAGTTCAGGCTGACACAAAAACGGCCATCCGTGGATGGCCGTTCATGTTGTTCATCAAAGGCCGAATCAAGCCTTGTCGACGCCTTTCTTAATCGCGTCCTTGGCTTTGCCGACCGCTTGCTGGGCCTCGCCTTTTCTTTCCTGCACGACGCCTTCTGCGCGCATTTTGTCATTACCGGTGGCCTTGCCGACGCCTTGCTTGACGTTGCCGGCGGCTTCGTTGGCCATGCCTTTTACTTTATCGCCAGTGCTGCTCATGGTGTTTCTCCTGTGAACAATTCAACGGAAAAAGTCGTTACACAAAGATTGACCGGGGGCATTTGCGTGGAGTTTCATTTATTTTCACGGCGACATTTCATCGTTCAATGCAGGTTGGGCTTTATGTTTGCCGACCAACCCCCGAGAATGCGCAACGTATTCAGGCCATGGCGCTGAAGATCCAATCCCGTAGGAATGTTATGAAACTCGATAAAAAGCAGGCCATTGCCCGCAGAAACCAGGAACTCGGCGGTGCTGTGCTTGGCGTCAACAACTGCCATTTCACCGAATTGAACCGCAACCGCAACATCTGGTGGTTCGATATCCCGGTGGCGCGCCTGGCCATTGGTCAGTACGAATGGGTTCACCTGCTGATGCACACGCCGGAAACCGACGAACTGCTGCACTTGAAAGTGCCGACGGTGTTCCTGCGCGAGAAGCTTGAAGGCCTGGTGGTGCGCAACGAAGGCAAGCGCAAAGCCGCCTTGAGCCTGGAACTGAGCGCCGACAAGGACTCGTACCTCCAGGACATGCGTCCGGCGGGCACCAACGTCAATTTCGCGCCGTTTCGCCTGTAACTTTACACATCCCCTGTGGCGAGGGAGCTTGCTCCCGCTGGGCCGCGAAGCGACCCCAAATCAGACGCTGCGGTATTTTTGGTGTATCTCCATCGACTGGGTGACGACTGCTGCGCAGCCGAGCGGGAGCAAGCTCCCTCGCCACAAAAGCAGTTCTGATATCGCTGCAAACAAAAAGCCCCGCATCTGCGGGGCTTCTTGTTTGTTACGCGCCGACTTTCCTGGCGTTGAGCTTCTTCAGCTCTTCGTCGCGCAATTCGCGGCGCAGGATCTTGCCGACGTTGGTGGTCGGCAGCGCATCGCGGAACTCCACGGCGCGCGGGACCTTGTAACCGGTGACGTTCGCACGCATGTGCTCCATCACCTGCTCCTTGGTCAACGTCACGCCCGGTTTGGCGACGATGAAGATCTTGATCGCCTCGCCCGACTTCTCGTCCGGCACGCCGATGGCCGCGCATTGCAGCACGCCCGGCAGGGTCGCCAGCACATCTTCAAGCTCGTTCGGGTAAACGTTGAAACCGGAGACCAGAATCATGTCTTTCTTGCGATCGACAATTCGCATGTAGCCGTCCGGCTGGATCAGCGCGATGTCACCGGTCTTCAACCAGCCTTCGCTGTCGAGCATTTCATCGGTGGCGTCCTGACGCTGCCAGTAGCCCTTCATGACTTGCGGACCTTTCACACACAGTTCGCCGATTTCGCCCAGCGGCTGTTCAACGCCGGCATCGTCGATGACTTTGCACACGGTCGATGGAACCGGAATACCGATGGTGCCGATCTGGATGTGCTGGATCGGGTTTACGGTGGCGACCGGGCTGGTTTCGGTCATCCCGTAACCTTCGCAGATGGCGCAGCCGGTGACCGCTTTCCAGCGCTCGGCTGCCGCCAGTTGCAGGGCCATGCCGCCGGACAGGGTGACTTTCAGCGCCGAGAAGTCCAGCTTGCGGAACGCTTCGTTGTTGCACAGCGCCACGAACAGGGTGTTGAGGCCGACGAAGCCGCTGAACTTCCACTTCGACAGTTCTTTGACCATCGCCGTCAAATCGCGCGGGTTGCTGATCAGGATGTTGTGGTTGCCGATCAGCATCATCGCCATGCAATGAAAGGTGAAGGCATAGATGTGGTACAGCGGCAGCGGCGTGATCAGGATCTCGCAGCCTTCGTTGAGGTTGGAACCCATCAGCGCCTTGCACTGCAACATGTTCGCCACGAGGTTGCGATGGGTCAGCATCGCGCCCTTGGCTACGCCGGTGGTGCCGCCAGTGTATTGCAGGACGGCAACGTCGCTGCTGGCCGGGTTGGCTTCAGCCACTGGCTGGCCGTGGCCCTTGCTCAGCACGTCGTTGAACTTGATCGCCTTGGGCAAGTGATACGCCGGGACCATCTTCTTCACGTACTTGATGACGCTGTTTACCAGCAGGCGCTTGAGCGGTGGCAGCAGGTCGGCCACTTCGGTGACGATCACGTGCTTGACGCCGGTTTTCGGCACGACGATTTCGGCCAGATGCGCCATGTTGGCCAGGCAGACCAGGGCTTTGGCACCGGAATCGTTGAATTGGTGTTCCATTTCCCGCGCGGTGTACAGCGGGTTGGTGTTGACCACGATCAGCCCGGCGCGAATGGCACCGAATACGGCGACCGGGTACTGCAACACGTTGGGCAGTTGCACGGCGATTCGATCGCCCGGCTGCAAGTCGGTATGCTGTTGCAGGTAAGCGGCAAAGGCACCGGACAATTCGTACAGTTCACCGTAGGTGATTGTCTTGCCCAGGTTGCTGAATGCCGGTTTGTCGGCGAAGCGCTGGCAGGAACGTTTCAACACTGCCTGAATATTCGGATACTCGTCTGGATTGATCTCGGCAGCAATCCCGGCAGGGTACTTATCCTTCCAAAAGTCTTCGTTCATGGAAGCCCACTCCTCAGCAACGCGAATTCAGCACCGCATTTGATGCGATTATTATTGGTGTGTGTTTGTCGGTGAATCTAGCGCTTTCATAAGCCCGAGACGTCACAAAGCGCGCCGAGAGTAGCAGCTTTGCCAAGGGTCGACTAGAGCCAAAAGCGGCCTCTACGGTCACAATTGTGACTCAAGAATTGCTAGCGGTCATTTTAGAGCAAAAATTCTATACACCCCTGAAAAGCCTGTGAAACCGGGGGCTTCAGATGTTTAAAAGCTTCGCGGGCAAGCCTCGTTCCTGCAGGCTCGCATCGTTCGCTGACTTAATGAACGACACGAACCTGCAGGAGCGAGGCTTGCC
>NZ_JASCOM010000355.1:0-4816 GCF_029959925.1 Pseudomonas sp. PS02303 | reverse complement strand
CCGCGAAGGCGTCACATCAGTCGACATCTTTGTTAACTGACACGACGCCTTCGCGGGCAAGCCTCGCTCCTACAGGGGATCTCAGTCTGTCTGAGGGACTTCGAAACGCTGTACTGACGGCTCGCGCCGAATCATCCCTTTCATCTTCCACTCAAACGCCAGCGTCAGGCTCACCGCCGCGCACGCCAGGCCCAGCGCCAATCCCCACCAGACGCCTGTCGGCCCCCAGTTCAAGTTGAACGCCATCCACCACGCCGCCGGCGCACCGATCAGCCAATAGCAACCCAGTCCGACCAGGAACGTGGTCTTGGCATCCTTGAGCCCGCGGATGCAACCCATGGCGATGGTTTGGGTGCCGTCGAACAGCTCGAACCATGCCGCCACCGCCAGCAGGCTCACAGCCAGGTTGAAGACGTCTCGAAAGGCCGGGTCGTTGTGGTCCAGGAACAAGCCGATCAACTGATTCGGCAGGAACCAGAAGACCATGGCAAAACCCAGCATCGCCGCCGCGCCAAAGGCGATTCCCACCCGGCCGGCCAGCCGCGCGTCCAGCAACTGCCCGGCACCGTAGTGCTGGCCGATGCGCATGGTGATCGCGTAAGAAAGCCCCGCCGGAATCATGAACGCCACCGAAACAATCTGCAGGGCGATCTGGTGCGCCGCCAGTTGCGTACTGCCCATGGTGCCCATGCACAGCGCAGCGAATGCAAACAACCCGACTTCCACTGCGTAGGTGCCGCCGATGGGCAGGCCGAGACGCCACAGCTCTTTCAGGTACTGGCGGTTAGGCCGCGACAGACCCTGGCGCAGCGGATACGCATCGTAAGCCGGATGCCGACGGATGTGCAGCGCCAGCGCCACGGCCATCAGGTTGGCGACGATCGCCGTGACCAGCCCGATGCCCACCAGGCCCATTTTCGGCAAGCCGAACATCCCGGTGATCAACGCGTAGTTGAGCAAGAAGTTGGCCACGGTGCCGCCGAGGCTGATGACCATCACCGGGGTCGCCCGGCCGATGGCGCTGGTGAAACCGCGCAGGGCCATGAAGCTCAGGTAGCCGGGCAGGGCGAACGGCAGGATCAGCAGGAACTGCCCGGCAGCCTGGACGTTGGTTTCGGTCTGGCCAAACAGCAGCAGCACCGGTTTCAGATTCCACAGCAGCAGGCCGGCCACCAGCGCCATCAACCACGCCAGCCACAAGCCGGCCTGGGTCAGGCGCGCGGCACCGACGATATCGCCTGCGCCCTGACGGATCGCTACCAGGGTGCCGACCGCTGCGATCACGCCGATGCAGAAGATCGACACGAACGAATACGTCGCCGCGCCCAGGCCGCCACCGGCCAGCGCTTCGGGACTCAGGCGCGCCATCATCAAGGTGTCGGTGAGGACCATCAGCATGTGCGCCAACTGCGAGGCAATCAACGGCCCCGCCAGCCGCAGGATGGCCCGGAGTTCGGTACGTGCTGGATGCTGCATGGTCATCACGCCTCGGTTATCGGAGTAAACAGGAGAGAGCCGATTCTCGGCGCTCTGCGGGGTTTTCACAAAGGGATAAAAAGGATGGGTGGCATGAGTCAAACTCATGCTGGCAAGTTTCTGCTAACGTGGCGGAACAGCGCTATAGGAGCTTTCCCAATGTCCCGTCGTCTTCCTCCCTTGTATGCCCTGCGCGCATTCGAAGCGGCGGCGCGGCATAGCTCGTTTACCCGCGCCGCTGAAGAATTGTCGATCACCCAAAGTGCGGTCAGTCGACACATTCGTACCCTCGAAGATCATTTCGCCTGCCGGCTGTTTCACCGCAGCGGGCGCAACCTGCAACTGACCGAGTCGGCGCGGTTGATCCTGCCTGGCATCCGTGAAGGTTTCACCGCGCTCGAACGCGCCTGCAATACCTTGCGCGCCGAAGACGACATCTTGCGCATGAAAGCCCCGTCGACGTTGACCATGCGTTGGCTGCTGGCGCGCCTGAGTCGCTTCCGGCACCTGCAACCGGGCAACGAAGTGCAATTGACCAGTGCCTGGATGGACATCGACACCGTGGACTTCAACCACGAACCCTTCGACTGCGCCGTCATCCTCAGTAACGGGCGTTTCCCTCCGGACTGGGAGGCGACGTTGCTGTTCCCGGAAGAACTGATCCCGGTCGGCGCGCCGAACCTGCTGAAGGACCAGCCGTGGGACGTCTCACGCCTGGTCAGCGCAGAGATGCTGCACCCAACGCCAGATCGTCGCGACTGGCGCAGTTGGCTGGAGCGCATGGGGCTGTCGGATCAGGTCTCGCTCAAGGGCGGGCAAGTTTTCGACACGCTGGAGTTGGGCATGATCGCGGCGGCCCGAGGCTATGGCGTGTCCATGGGGGATTTGCTGATGGTGGCGGAAGATGTCGCGCAGGGTCGTCTGAGTTTGCCGTGGCCGACGGCTGTCGCCAGCGGTGAGCATTATTACCTCGTCTGGCCGAAAACCCGCCCGGGAGGTGAACGTTTGCGCCGCCTCAGCGACTTTCTGCAAGGGGAGGTCCGGGCCATGGATTTACCGGATGTCGAACGCTTGAGCTGAATCGATGGAGCCCCAGCAATAGAGGCCTTGAGCCATATCCCGGCTATTTACTCAAGTATTCAGGTTTGCCGCCGAAAATCTGCAGGTGGGACCTTCGTGCAGGTTCCCTGTAATTCCTCTAATTAGAATTTTGCTGAGTGTGCATCGTGATCAGGATGATCCGGTCACTTGGCCAGGAGCTGTCATGTCTCAACCTCGTGCTCGGATCGCCTCACAGCTTGGTCTTGCGCTTGCCGTGATACTGGCGATCGTCATCACTGGCAGTACCGTGTTCGCCCTGCGTTCGCTGGACTCCGCCAACCTCGCCACCCGCGAAGAGCACCTGGCCAGTGAAGCCCGGTTGCTGGCCGACCAGTTGAGTACCTTTCACGGCACGTTGCGTGAAAGCACTCAGCGTCTGGCCGGTCTGTTCGAGAAGCGCTTCAGCGCCGGCCTGAGCGTGTACCCGGACGAACCGGTGGCCGTGGCGGGTACGCAGACCCCGGGCCTGCACCTGGGCAGCGAAGTGTTGAACAACAACTTCAAGGAAGTGGACGAGTTCAAGCAGATGACCGCGGGCGTTGCGACGGTGTTTGTGCGCAGCGGTGAAGATTTCATCCGCGTCAGCACGTCCTTGACCAAGCAGGACGGCAACCGGGCCATCGGCACCCTGCTGGACCACGCTCACCCGGCCTATGCACGCTTGATGGCGGGGCAGAGTTATGTCGGCCGCGCCTTGCTGTTCGACCGTTCCTACATGACGCAGTACACGCCTGTACGCGACAGCAGCGGTAAGGTGATTGCCGTGCTGTTCGTAGGATTCGATTACACCGACGCGCAGAACGCACAGTTTGAGAACCTCAAACGCTTCCGCATCGGCCAGACCGGCTCGCTGGCGCTGCTCGATGAGCAGAAGAAGTGGTTGGTGCCGATTGCGGGTGTGCAAGCGCTGGATCAAGCAGTCCCGGCCATCGTCGATCTGGCGAAAACCCCGGGCAAGGGTGATTTCTGGAGCGACAAGTCCGAAGACTTCTACAGCGTGGCCGTGCCGTTTGAAGGCGGCCCATGGTCGGTGGTGGCAAGCATGCCGAAAGCCGAAATCAGCGCCGTGACCTGGAGCGTCGGCATTCAACTGGCGATCGGCAGTCTGCTGGCGACGTTAATCGCCGTCGGCTCGGCGGTCTGGCTGCTGCGCAGCAAACTTGCGCCGCTGGGTGATCTGGTGCGTCAGGCAGAAGCCCTGGGCGCCGGTGATTTGAGCGTGCGCCTGAGCGTGTCGAGCAACGACGAAATCGGTCAGCTGGCCCGTGCCTTCAACCAGATGAGCCAGGCCTTGTCGACCATGGTCGAGCACATTCGCAAGGCCTCGGTCGAGGTCAACAGCCGTGCCCAGGCGTTGTCCGGTCTGTCCGGCGGTGCCTATGAAGGGATGGAGCAGCAGTCGGGCGAAATCACCAGCATGGCCGGTGCCGTGGAAGAATTCAGCGCAACCTCGCTGAACATTGCCGACAACATGGGCAGCACCCAGCGTCTGGCGCAGGAAAACGCACAGCAAACCCAGATCGGTCGTACCTCGATGGACGAGGCGTCCTCGTCGCTGGAGCAAATCGCTGGCGCCTTGAACAGCACCGCCATCGTGATCAATACCTTGGGTCAGCGCTCCCAGGAAATCGGCGGCATCGTCGGAGTGATTACCTCGATCGCCGATCAAACCAACCTGCTGGCGCTGAACGCGGCCATCGAAGCGGCCCGCGCCGGTGAGCAAGGTCGTGGTTTTGCGGTGGTGGCCGACGAGGTACGCAACCTGGCTTCGCGTACACGTCAGGCCACTGACGAAATTTCCGGGATGATTCAAAGCATCCAGCAGGAAACCGGCAATGCGATCAGCACCATGGAACAGGGCAATGTGCTGATGCAGGAAGGCTTGTCACGCAATGCCAACGTGGCCTCGGCCCTGGCGCGGATCGATGAACAGAGCCGTTCGGCGGGCCAGCAATTTGCGGCGATTACCACAGCGACTCAGGAGCAGAGCAGCACCGCGACCTTGCTCAGCAGCAACCTGCAAAGCATTGCGTTGGCAAACAGCGAGCAGAGGGAAGTGGTGTCGAACCTGGCCGTGACCGCCAAAGAGCTGGAGAAGCTGGCGGCGGACTTGCGCCAAGAGGTTGACCGGTTTCGTTGAGTCGTCGCTGAAATAGTCTTCGCGGGCAAGCCTCGCTCCTACAGGGGCATGTGGCGTTCCACTCTTGTGTGAACGGCATATCACCTGTGGGAGCGAGGC
>NZ_JASCOM010000354.1:0-4866 GCF_029959925.1 Pseudomonas sp. PS02303 | reverse complement strand
CGCGAAGGCGGTACATCAGCCAACATCATCGTTAAGTGTTGGTCAGCATTCGCGAGCAGGCTCGCTCCCACAGAGATGTGGGTCAGGCCAGGCGTTCGGCTTTTGCTTCTTCACCCAGGCAAGCCGCGGCGGTGAACAGCACATCCGTGGACGAGTTCAGCGCCGTCTCCGCAGAATCCTGCAACACACCAATAATGAAACCCACCGCTACCACCTGCATGGCGATTTCACTCGGAATGCCAAACAGGCTGCACGCCAGCGGGATCAGCAACAACGAACCACCGGCCACGCCCGAAGCACCACACGCACAGATCGCCGCCACCACACTGAGCAGAATGGCTGTCGGGATATCCACGGCGATGCCCAGGGTATGCACGGCCGCCAGGGTCAGCACGGTGATGGTAATCGCCGCGCCGGCCATGTTGATGGTCGCACCCAGCGGAATCGATACCGAGTAAGTGTCTTCATGCAGGCCCAGGCGCTTGCTCAATTCCAGGTTGACCGGAATGTTCGCCGCCGAGCTGCGGGTAAAGAACGCGGTGATGCCGCTTTCTCGCAAGCACATCAGCACCAGCGGATACGGGTTGCGGCGCAGTTTCCAGAACACGATCAGCGGGTTCATCACCAGCGCGACAAACAACATGCAGCCCAGCAGCACGGCCAGCAGATGCACGTAGCCGATCAACGCCCCGAAGCCAGACGTGGCCAAGGTCGACGCGACCAGGCCGAAGATCCCCAGCGGTGCGAAACGAATCACCAGGCGCACGATCAGGGTCACGCCATTGGACAGGTCGCCGAGCACCTCGCGAGTGGTGTCACCGGCATGGCGAATCGCAACGCCCATGCCGATCGCCCAGGCCAGAATGCCGATGAAGTTGGCGTTCATCAGCGCACTGACCGGGTTGTCGACCACGCTGAGCAGCAGACTTTGCAGCACTTCGCTGATGCCGCCCGGCGCAGTCACGGCGACGTCATGAGTGGACAGCACCAGGCTGGACGGGAACATCATGCTGGCAACCACCGCGACCACCGCGGCGGCAAACGTCCCCAGCAAGTACAAAAACAGAATCGGCCGGATGTGGGTTTCCTGGCCGTGCTTATGGTTGGCGATCGACGCCATCACCAGCACGAACACCAGAATCGGCGCGACGGCTTTGAGTGCCGAAACGAAGACCTTGCCGATGAATGCCGTGGATTTCGCCACCTCAGGCGCGATCAGCGCCAGGGCAATCCCGGCGATCAGGCCGATGACGATTTGCGAGACCAGGCTCAAGCGTTTCAAGCGTTGCAATAGCGAAGGGGATGAAGCAGTCATAAAACGGCATCTCTGATTATTAGGTGCGGGGGTGTCGCGACATCAATGCCAGTGAATGGCCGATGAACAAGGTGTACGTATCGCAGGGCGCGGACTTTATCACAGCGTGGTCTTGATCCTTCAGACCTGTGACGATCTGCCGCCCGCGTGATCAACGAGATCGGCAGGTTCGTGCAACCCTGATCGGAAACACTCTGTTAAGATTGCGCATCCTCATTTTCAAGTCATGCCAGTGGGCCTTCGGGTTATCGCTGGTGTCGTCGTTTTCTGGAGTTCTGCATGCTGTTGCCCATCCTTCTGTTGTCGGCCGCCGGTTTTACCGTGCTGACCACGGAATTCGTCATCGTCGGCCTGTTGCCGGCGATTGCCCGAGACCTTGAAGTCAGCATCCCCCAAGCAGGTTTGCTGGTGACCCTGTTCGCCTTTACCGTCGCCGCGTTCGGGCCGTTCCTGACCGCGTACTTCGCCAGGTTCGAGCGGCGCAAGCTGTTCATCTCGGTGTTGATCATGTTCGGCCTGGCCAACACCCTCGCGGCGTTTGCGCCGAACATCTGGGTGATGGCCATCGCCCGCTTGATCCCCGCGTTGGGGTTGCCGGTGTTCTGGGCGCTGGCCAGTGAAACCGCCGTGGACATCGTCGGGCCGGATTACGCCGGGCGGGCAATTGCCAAAATCGGTTTCGGCATTGTCTGCGCCACGGTGTTCGGCATTCCGGTGGGCACGTTGATTTCCGATGCGTTCGGCTGGCGCAGTGCCTTCGGCATTCTGGCGGTGATCGCCTTTGCCAAGGCGTTGCTGCTGTTTATCTACCTGCCGAAAACCAACCTGCATCAGCATCAGGTGAGCTTCCGTTCGCAGTTCAAGATCTTGCGCAGCCCGTTGATGCTGGGCCATGTGCTCCTGTCGATCCTGGTGTTCAGCGGCATGTTTACCGCTTACACCTACCTGGCAGACATCCTTGAGCGCCTCGCCGGTTTCAACGGTACGGTGGTCGGCTGGTGCCTGATGGGCTTCGGCGCGGTCGGTCTGATCGGCAACTCGTTGGGCGGTCGCGCGGTGGATCGTCATCCGTTGATGGCTTCGATGATGTTCTGCACGTTCATGATCGCCGGCATGGTGGCGTTGGTACCGAACATTCATTCCCCGCTCGGTCTGGCGGCAGCGATGGGCATCTGGGGCGTGACTCAGGCGGCGTTGTTTCTGGTCAGTCATGTGCGATTGATGAAGGCCGCGCCCGAGGCGCCGGCCTTTGCCGCGTCGCTGAACATCGCCGGGGCCAACCTCGGGATCGGCCTGGGTGCGATGGTCGGCGGACGGGTGATCGACAGCGTTGGCCTGGGCGGGCTGGGTTTTGCGGCTGCCGCGTTTATCCTGGTTTCGATTCTCCTGGCCATGGCGCTGATGACCATGAAACCTCGCGAAATCTGCGCCTGACCTTCACAGTTCGGTAAACAGCTCGCGTCGGGCACCTTCGGTAATCGCCACGATGCCGGGGTGCTTGACCTTGCGTTCCACGGAAATGGCGTAGAACGACTCCGTCACAGCGTCGGTCTGGCCAATCAACTCCACGCCGTATTGGCGTTTCACTTCGTCGGCAATCACGCTCGGGCCGATGAAAATCCCGCTGCCCGATTGACCGAAAGCCTGCATCAGCGCGCTGTCGTCGAACTCGCCGACAATGCGCGGCTGGATTTGCTGCTCGGCAAACCAGCGCTGCAAGCGACTGCGCACCACGGTTTCCGGCCCGGGAATCAGCAGTGGTGCGCCGTGCAGGCTGCGTGGGAAATCCTGACCGTACTGTGCTGCCAACTCGGCGGTGGCGAAGAAGCTGATCCCGCATTCACCGAGTTTCTGGCTGTAACCCTTGATGTCCAGGTGCGAGGGCATCGGGCTGTCGGAAATCACCAGGTCCAGGCGCTGGATCGCCAGGTCGGCGAGCAGCCGTTCCAGTTTGTCTTCGCGGCAGGTGATGCGCAGCGGTTCACTCAACTCCATGGTCGGTGCGATCAGACGATAGACGATGGATTTGGGCACCACATCGGCGACGCCCACCCGAAACAGGATCTGCTGTTCATTGGGTTGCGCCCGCAGCATCAACTCCAGTTCGCCGCCCAGCTGAAACATTTGCTCGGCGTAGGTCAGGGTCTGACGCCCGGCCTCCGTCAGCTCAAGCTGGCGACCGACCCGCCGGAACAGCTCAATGCCATAGGTTTGTTCGAGCAGGGAAATCTGCCCGCTGATGGTCTGGGGCGTCAGGTTCAGCTGCTCGCAGGCGCGCACGATGCTGCCGGTCTTGGCCACCACCCAGAAGTAATGCAATTGGCGATAGTTGAGCATGACGGCCTACAGTTCGTGAAAACCGAAGTATAACCGCTAAAAATACGAATTTTCCTGAAGTGTTTGCCTCCCTAGAATGCCTCGCTATCAACGGGCCATCGTTTCGGCCCGTTTTGTTCTATCGAGGAAAGCATCATGAAGCTTAAAACCACGGCACTGTTGATTGCGTCTTTACTGGTATTGGCCGGTTGCGACCAGGCCGAGAAAAGCGCGCAGCAATTGATGGGCAAGGCTGCCGAAACCGCCAAACAGGCGATCGACGACACCCACAAAGCCGCCGAACAAGCGATCAGTGATGCCACCGGCGGCCTGATCAGCAAGAAAGAACCATCGGCCGAAGACCAGCGCAAAACCGAATCTTCGTCCCAGGAAATCTAAACCGTCTACAACGAGTCAGGACTGACCCATGGAATACCTTTTAGAACTTGCTGCAAGCCCCACCGCCTGGGTCGCCCTGGCCACGTTGATCGTCATGGAAATCGTGCTCGGCATCGATAACCTGATCTTCATCTCGATCCTGACCAACAAGCTGCCCGAGCAGCATCGGCAGAAAGCACGCCGCATCGGTATCGGCATGGCGCTGATTCTGCGACTGGGCCTGCTGAGCACTATCGCGTTCATCGTCCAGTTGACCGAGCCTGTGATCGATATTCTCGGCCATGCGTTCTCCTGGAAGGACATGATCCTGATCGCCGGTGGCCTGTTCCTGTTGTGGAAGGCGACTACCGAGATCCATCACAGCATGGACCCGGCCCCGGATGATCCGATGTCGGCGACCTCGACCGTGACCCTGGGCTTTGCTGCCGCGATCGGTCAGATCCTGATGCTGGACATGGTGTTTTCCATCGACAGCATCATTACCGCTGTGGGCATGACCGAGCATTTGCCGATCATGATCATCGCCGTAGTGGTGTCGGTGCTGGTGATGTTGCTGGCGGCTGATCCTCTGGCCAAATTCATCAACGACAACCCGACCGTGGTGATGCTGGCGCTGGGCTTCCTGATCATGATCGGTATGACACTGATCGCTGAAGGTTTCGGGGCTCACGTGCCTAAAGGCTACGTCTATGCGGCCATGGCTTTCTCGGCGACCATCGAGGGCTTGAACATGATGTCGCGTCGGGCCAAGCAGAAGAAAATAGCGGCTGAAGCTTAACCCGCGGAAAAACGAAACGGGGGCCGGCGCGCGGCACCGGCCCCGCGCGCCGGGTGTT
>NZ_JASCOM010000353.1:0-4876 GCF_029959925.1 Pseudomonas sp. PS02303 | reverse complement strand
CGCGAAAGCGTCCTGTCAGTCAACATCTATCTCAACTGACACACCGCCTTCGCGAGCAGGCTCGCTCCCACAATGGGGTCTGTGGTGGCCTTTCAGTTCGTGGGGGCAGCCAGTTGTGGCGGCGGGGCGAAGTCGAAGGGGGCGAGGGCAAACCCTTGCTCATCCACTTGCAACGCCCAGCCCTGACGGTCCCAATCCCCCAGCACAATGCGCTTGGCCGCTTGCTCGCCAATCTGCAACTTGTGGATGGCCGGGCGATGGGTGTGCCCATGGATCAAGGTTTTTACGCCAAATTCCTGCATGATCCGCGGCACTTCGTCCGGCGTGACATCGACGATGTCATTGGCCTTCATCCGCGTCTGGGCCCGGCTTTCGCTGCGCAGTTTGCGCGCCAGTTTATGGCGAGTGCGCAACGGCAGGTGCCGCAGGATGAACAGGGTGATCGGGTTGCGCAGGTAGCGACGCAGCTTCATATAAGCTTCGTCGCGGGTGCAGAGGCTGTCGCCGTGCATCAAAAGCACCGGCTCGCCGTTGAACTGCACGACACTCGGGTCCTTCAGCAACGTGCAGCCGGCCTGTTGGCAGAAGGCCTGGCCGAGCATGAAGTCGCGATTGCCGTGCATCAGAAATATGGCCGTGCCGCTGTCGCTAAGGGTGCGCAGGGCCTGGCAGATGGAACGCTGGAACGGCGTCATGGCATCGTCGCCAATCCACGCCTCGAAAAAGTCGCCCAGAATGTACAACGCACTCGCCGAGCGGGCGCGTCCGGCGAGCAAATCCAGAAACGCCCGGGTGATGTCCGGGCGCTCCTCTTCCAGATGCAAGTCTGAAATCAGCAGTATCACGCTTCGATGATCTCGGCTTTCTCGATGATCACGTCTTCTGCTGGCACGTCCTGGTGGCCGGATTTCATGGTGGTGGAAACACCTTTGATCTTGTCGACAACGTCGGTGCCTTCAACGACTTTGGCGAATACTGCGTAGCCCCAGCCCTGAGTGGTTTTGGCGCTGTGGTTCAGGAAGCTGTTGTCAGCCACGTTGATGAAGAACTGGGCGGATGCCGAATGCGGCTCCATGGTGCGGGCCATGGCGACGGTGTACTTGTCGTTCGGCAGGCCGTTGTCGGCTTCGTTCTGAATGCTTGGGCGCTTGTCTTTCTTTTCTTTCATGCCTGGCTCGAAACCGCCGCCCTGGATCATGAAGTTACCGATGACGCGGTGGAAAACGGTGTTTTCGTAGTGACCGGCTTTGACGTACTCGATGAAGTTGGCAACGGTCAGCGGTGCCTTTTCAGCGTTCAGTTCCAGGACGATGTCGCCATGGTTGGTGGTCAGTTTGACTTTGGTCATGATTACTACTCATTCAATGAATTCGTGGGTTTCGGGGCATTTAAGCCCTCAACCGGTCCGGCCAATGTCGGCCAAGGTGCGCAGTTTAGCGTGCCGGGCGCGAATTTCGAGGCTGTTTTTCATTTGCATCCGATTAAATGCAGCCGTTTTCGGGCCTGCTCTGTCAGCGACTTGACGGCATCGGCTATGATAAGCCCCTTTGTTTTAACAGCCGCTTTGATTTGGCCAACTGGCCGCGCACTTGTACGTTCAAGGATCCTATGAGCAAGCCCACTGTCGACCCTACCTCGAATTCCAAGACCGGCCCTGCCGTGCCGGTCAATTTCCTGCGCCCGATCATCCAGGCGGACCTGGACTCGGGTAAGCACACGCAGATCGTCACCCGTTTCCCGCCTGAGCCCAACGGCTACCTGCACATCGGTCACGCCAAGTCGATTTGCGTGAACTTCGGCCTGGCCCAGGAATTTGGCGGCGTCACGCACCTGCGTTTCGACGACACCAACCCGGCCAAGGAAGACCAGGAATACATCGACGCGATCGAAAGCGACGTCAAATGGCTGGGCTTTGAATGGTCCGGCGAAGTGCGCTATGCCTCGCAGTATTTCGACCAGTTGCACGACTGGGCCGTCGAGCTGATCAAGGCCGGCAAGGCCTACGTCGACGATCTGAGCCCTGAACAGGCCAAGGAATACCGCGGCACCCTGACCGAACCGGGCAAGAACAGCCCGTTCCGTGATCGCTCCGTGGAAGAAAACCTCGACTGGTTCGCCCGCATGCGTGCCGGCGAATTCCCGGACGGCGCACGCGTGCTGCGGGCCAAGATCGACATGGCCTCGCCGAACATGAACCTGCGCGACCCGATCATGTACCGCATCCGTCACGCCCATCACCACCAGACCGGCGACAAGTGGTGCATCTACCCGAACTATGACTTCACCCATGGTCAGTCGGACGCCATCGAAGGCATCACTCACTCGATCTGCACCCTGGAGTTCGAAAGCCACCGTCCGCTGTACGAGTGGTTCCTCGAGAACCTGCCGGTCCCGGCAAAACCGCGCCAGTACGAGTTCAGCCGTCTGAACCTGAACTACACCATCACCAGCAAGCGCAAGCTCAAGCAACTGGTCGATGAAAAGCACGTCTTCGGTTGGGACGATCCGCGCATGTCCACGCTGTCGGGCTTCCGTCGCCGTGGCTACACGCCGAAATCGATCCGCAACTTCTGCGAAATGGTCGGCACCAACCGTTCCGACGGCGTGGTCGACTTCGGCATGCTCGAATTCAGCATCCGTGACGACCTCGACCACAGCGCCCCGCGCGCCATGTGCGTGTTGCGTCCGCTGAAAGTCGTGATCACCAACTACCCGGAAGGCCAGGTCGAGAACCTCGAACTGCCGTGCCACCCGAAAGAAGACATGGGCATGCGCGTTCTGCCGTTCGCCCGTGAGATTTACATCGACCGTGAAGACTTCATGGAAGAGCCGCCGAAAGGCTACAAGCGCCTGGAGCCGGACGGCGAAGTGCGTCTGCGCGGCAGCTACGTGATCCGCGCCGACGAAGCGATCAAGGACGCCGAGGGCAACATCGTCGAACTGCGTTGCTCCTACGACCCGGAAACATTGGGCAAGAACCCTGAAGGCCGCAAGGTCAAAGGCGTGGTGCACTGGGTGCCGGCCGCGGCCAGCGTCGAGTGCGAAGTGCGTCTGTACGATCGCCTGTTCCGCTCTGCGAACCCTGAGAAGGCCGAAGACAGCGCCAGTTTCCTGGACAACATCAACCCTGACTCGCTGCAAGTCCTCACCGGTTGTCGTGCTGAACCCTCGCTGGGCAATGCACAGCCGGAAGACCGTTTCCAGTTCGAGCGCGAAGGTTACTTCTGCGCGGATATCAAGGACTCGAAACCAGGTGCTCCGGTATTCAACCGTACCGTGACCTTGCGTGATTCGTGGGGCCAGTGATTCAAGGAAACTAAAGTGCTTACGATCTACAACACGCTCACCAAGAGCAAAGAAGTCTTCAAGCCGCTGGATGGCAACAATGTGCGCATGTACGTCTGCGGGATGACCGTGTACGACTACTGCCACATTGGCCATGGCCGCAGCATGGTCGCGTTCGACCTGGTGACCCGCTGGTTGCGGTTCAGCGGTTATAACCTGACGTATGTGCGCAACATCACCGACATTGAAGACAAGATCATCAATCGGGCCAAGGAGAACGGCGAACCGTTCGACGTGCTGACCGAACGCATGATCACCGCGATGCATGAGGACGAGGCGCGCCTCAATATCCTCAAGCCGGACATGGAGCCGCGGGCCACCGATCACATCGCTGGCATGCAGACCATGATCCAGACCCTGATCGACAAGGGTTACGCCTACGCTCCGGGCAATGGCGACGTGTATTACCGCGTCGCCAAGTTCATGGGCTACGGCAAGCTGTCGCGCAAAAAAATCGAAGACCTGCGCATCGGCGCGCGGATCGAAGTCGACGAGTCCAAGCAGGACCCGCTGGACTTCGTGCTGTGGAAAGGCGCCAAGCCGGGCGAGCCCAGCTGGCCATCGCCGTGGGGCGACGGGCGTCCGGGCTGGCACATTGAGTGCTCGGTGATGTCGACCTGCTGCCTCGGCGAGACCTTCGACATTCATGGCGGCGGCAGCGACCTCGAGTTCCCGCACCACGAAAACGAAATCGCCCAGAGCGAAGCGGCCACCGGCAAGACCTACGCCAACGCGTGGATGCATTGCGGCATGATTCGCATCAATGGCGAGAAGATGTCCAAGTCCTTGAACAACTTCTTCACCATTCGCGACGTGCTGGAAAAGTACCACCCGGAAGTCGTGCGTTACCTGCTGGTGTCGAGCCACTACCGCAGCGCGATCAACTATTCGGAAGACAACCTCAAGGACGCCAAAGGTGCCCTCGAGCGTTTCTACCATGCGTTGAAAGGCCTGCCGAGCGTGGCGCCGGCTGGCGGCGAAGCCTTCGTCGAGCGTTTCACCCAGGTGATGAACGACGACTTCGGCACGCCGGAAGCCTGCGCGGTGCTGTTCGAGATGGTTCGCGAGATCAACCGTCTGCGCGAGAGCGATCTCAATGCGGCGGCAGGTTTGGCGGCGCGCTTGAAGGAACTGGCCAGCGTGCTGGGCGTGCTGCAGCTTGAGGCCGATGATTTCTTGCAGGCCGGCGCTGAAGGGCGCGTTGATGCGGCTGAGGTTGATGCGCTGATTCAGGCGCGTTTGACTGCCCGTGCCAACAAGGACTGGGCCGAATCCGACCGTATCCGCGACCAGCTCACCGCGATGGGCGTGGTGCTGGAAGACGGAAAGGGCGGCACGACCTGGCGGTTGGCTGACTGACTGCTTCGAATGCCGCAAAACAAAACCCGCCTTGTGCGGGTTTTTGTTTTTGGCAGTCCGCGAGGTTATGTGGTGTTTGATCTGGCCCCTTCGCGGGCAAGCCTCGCTCCTACAAGGTCGCGTCGTACACAATATTGGCGAACGACGCGCCCCTGTAGGAGCGAGGCTTGCC
>NZ_JASCOM010000352.1:0-4890 GCF_029959925.1 Pseudomonas sp. PS02303 | reverse complement strand
GTGTCAGGCACCTCAATGTTGACTGTGCCGCCGTCATCGCGAGCAGGCTCGCTCCCACCTTGGGCCATGCACGGCTTGAAATTCGGCACAAAAAAAGGCCTCGCATTGGCGAGGCCTTTTATTTTGGCTTCAATCTGTTCAACTCTGCGGCCTCATTCCTTGAGAAAGTCCGAACATGAACAGCAACAAATCATGATCGGGTTGAGATGCCACAGATGCCTTGGCAACCCGTGGCAACGGACAGTGCGCGTCACCGTTCACTGAACTGAGAACTTGCGTGCGGGGCTGCTCCCACGCCGCCACCGCCAATGAAGCAACTGCCAAGGCTCCTATCAGAAAAACACCTCGTGCAATTTCTAGTTTCATTGCTATAAACCTTTGATAGCGCTGCCAAACGCCGTCTCATAAAAGTAGACGAGTTTGCGCCAGTCCGCCGTGCTGAACGACGAGTGGCGACGCAGCTGCTTCATGTCGTGAGCCGCCGCCCGATAGGCGGTCAAGCGCTGCCGGCATTTCTCCAGGTCGATCAAGGCGATTTCGACCTTGGCCGACTCGCCTTCACCGGTCACCCGTACGAATACGTGCTTGATGTAAATGCAACTGTGCTGCCAACGGCCCTTGTGCATGCGGGCCAGGTTTTCGGCCAGGTCCTTCAACACGCGCTCATGCACCGCTTCGCCGAGACGTTCGCGACCGCCGCCGGCGTACCAGTGTTCGATTTCCTCGAAGCCGTCCAGCGACTTGGTCACCAGCAATGCGCGCCATTTGTGCACGGGGTCGCGCTGTGCGCCGCAGAAAACGATTTCCGGAACTCTCACCCCAAGTGCGCGCAGGCCAATGAGCGCATCACGCTCGCGCAACACGGTCGGACGACCGAAGGGGTGCAGCCAGCTGCGATAGATATGCCCGGTCTGTCGCTTGGCGTAGAGCAGCTGACCATCGTTGCCCATGACCCGCTGCACGCCACTTTCTCCACCGCGACGGACGTTGGGTTCTTCTACCCATTCACCGCGCTGATTCCAGAAATAGTCGAAGCGGTCCTGAGAGGCGACGTCCGTCTCTGCTGCACATTGCACTGCCATCCTGTTACCTCTTGCGTAATACGTAAACTCGCCACATGGCATAGAGCGGTAAAAAGTCCAATCGTTCCTGAATACGGAACCCCGCTTGTTCAAACTCTTTTTCTACCGTGGCCGCCGGTAACACAAACCGGTTTTGGTAACCTTCCTGCCCACGCCGTTTCTCTGAGCGCTTGCGTTTCCAGGCCTTGAAATTGCCGTCCACCCACAACGAAAGGATCACGCTGTCACGCGTGACTCGTTCAAATTCGCGCAGAATGGCCAGTCGATGCTCGGCTTCACCGATGTGATGCAGCAAACGCATGCAGAAAATGCTGTCGACAGCGTTGTCGGGCAAGGCAATGTCGAATGCGGAAGTGTGCAAGGGTTGTACCCGTTTCACCACGTCGGCCGGTTGCGCCTGGGTGGCAATCTTCAACATTGACTCGGAGTTGTCGGCCCCGATGATCGCTCGATTGGCTTTCTCCGCCAGCATTGGCCAAAAACGCCCTGCCCCACACGGCAAATCGAGGACCAGCCCAGGCTCACCGACCAGCTTCAGCGCCTTTCGCGCCAACTGCACGTCACGCCAGTGGGATAGCTTACGACCAAGGCCATCCTGGTGTTTCTGCAAATACCTTTGAGCGTGTTGATCGTCGTACTTTTCGGAAAAATCGAGTTTGATCGGGCCGTCCATCATTAAGGTCTCCTGAACTTCTGATGGCACCTACCTTAGGTAGCGTAGTGTCAGTGTCAGGTCATACCTTTGTGAAAAAATTGTTAAGGAAATGTTGAATCATTACAAGATTTTTCAAGTTGACCACCATGGCTCGGAGCCCCGACTGCTCAAACAAGCGCTAGCTTTGGCTCAATTGCACCTGAAAACGACAGCCATTAGGTTCCATATTGGTCAAGCTGACGCTCCAGCCCTGGTTCTCGCAAATCCGCTGCACCAGCGACAACCCCAGTCCCAGGCCCTCGCCGCGCTTTTCACTGCCGCGCACGAAAGGTTCGAACATTGCCTCGCGTTTTTCCTCGGGAATGCCCACACCGCTGTCCTCGACCGTGAAACCCGTGGCCGTGAGGGTCAAGCGGATAAACCCGCGCTCGGTGTAATGCAGCGCGTTACGCAACAGGTTGCCCATGACGGCGTGCAAGAGGGTTGCGTTGTAACAGGTGTCCAGCGGATTGCCCGGTTCGAAGATCAGGCTCAGCCCCTTGGCTTCGATCGGTTCGCGCCACTGGTTGAGCAGCCCGTCGGCGACCTGGCTCAATGTCTGCTGCGGCGACATGCTCGCGTCTTCTCGCTGGGCCCGGGCCAACATCAGGAACGTTTGCACCAGCTCGCGCATCTCGGCGCACGCGCGGGCAATTCGCTCGACCTGGGCATGGCCACGCTGGTCGATACCGGGGTTTTCCAACAGCAGCTCACAGGAACTGGCCAGCACCATCAAGGGCGTGCGCAGTTCGTGGCTGACGTCACTGGTAAACAATCGCTCACGGGTCAATGCCTGGCGCAGCCGCCCAAGGGTGGCATCGAAGGCAACCGCCAGCTCGCCCACTTCGTCAGCGGCATAATCCGGTGCCAGGGGTGGCGCGAGCCCCAGCAATTGATCGCGGTGACGCACCTGGCGGGCGAGTCGCACCACCGGCGCCATCACTTTGCGCGCCAGGACCCAACCGAGAAAGACTGCCAGCGCCAGGCTCAGTACGAAGCCCACCAGCACCACGGCAAACAGCACTCGCTCACGTTCTTCGAAATCGCTTTGATCCTGCAGCAGTACGTAACGCCGGCCATCAACCACTTCAACCATCGCGTGATACGACAGCTGCTCGCGAAAGACCTCGTGGAAACCGGGCTCCAGATGCCGTAAATCCTTGGGCAACTCGAAGTCCCCCGGCCCACCGCTGAAATAGAACAGCTGGTCCGGCTCGGGGCGATGGCTCCAGTCAGAGACGCTGTCCATCAGCAGGAGCCGTTGAAGATCGCCACCCAGCCCGGCTGAAATCAACTTTTCTTCCACCAGGTGCACGGTCGCCACAATGCCCATGGCGAAGGCGCCTGCCACCAATGCACTCATCAGCGCAAAGGCGATGATGATCCGTTGAGCGAGGCTCTGCTTAAACTCCATCGCGACTCTCGGCCAAGCGATAACCCACACCGTGCACGGTTTGCAGCAAGGGCTTGGCGAAGGGCTTGTCGATCACCTGGCGCAGTTGATGGACGTGGCTGCGCAGGCTGTCGCTGTCCGGGCAGTCATCACCCCAGAGGGCTTCTTCGAGAATTTCGCGGCGCAGAACATGCGGGCTTTTCTGCATCAGCACCGCCAGCAACTTGAGGCCGACCGGGTTGAGCTTGAGCAGGCGTCCCTCGCGGGTCACCTCCAGGGTATCGAGGTCGTAGCTCAGATCACCCACCTGCAAGGCGCGTCGACCGCCACCCTGGGCACGACGCATGACCGCTTCGATACGCGCCGCCAGTTCGGACAGGGCGAACGGTTTGATCAGGTAGTCATCGGCACCGGACTTGAAGCCTTGCAGCCGGTCATCCAGCTGATCGCGCGCGGTGAGCATGATCACCGGCGTGTCGCGGCGGGCGTCTTCGCGCAGGCGTTTGCACAGCGTATAGCCGTCAATGCCGGGCAGCATGATGTCGAGCACGATCAAGTCATAGTGCTCGGTGGCCGCCAGGTGCAGGCCTGACAAACCGTCCTGCGCGCAATCCACGGTGTAGCCTTTGAGCCCCAGGTAATCGGCCAGATTGGCCAGGATATCGCGGTTGTCTTCAACCAATAGAATTCGCATGGGCACCTCCTCCGCACACAGTAACGGCCGTCATGGCCCGCGCAGCTTAAGGCCAAGTGTGGCTCAGGGCTAGGACTGCGTGCTGTTGTCAATCCGATAGAAAAACCGATGAAGGCTTAACAAGTTTTTCACTATCGATTCACACGCCAATGACAGCGCCGGGCTCAGACTCCGCGCGGATGCGCACTTCATACCCCTTCACCGACCAAGGAACTGCCATGGCTTCGACCGCTGCCCGCCCCGCTTCCAGACCGCTCAACTTTTGGGTGTGTCTGGGTGTGCCCGCTATCACAGCGATCAGTTTGGTGCTGCTTGAGCTGACGTCTCTGGACATGAACCTGGCCAAACTGTTCTACGACCCGGTCGCCGGGGAATTCATCGGACGCCACAGTTACTTCCTTGAAGACATCCTGCATGACCGAGCCAAGCAATTGGTCATCGCCTTTTCGGTGTTTGCGATCATCGGTTTTACCGGCTCGTTTTTCATCGCCAGGCTCAAGCCGTTCAAACGCGAACTGGGTTGCCTGGTGATGTCGCTGGCGCTGGCGACCTCGTTCGTGACCCCAGTGAAAGCGGTGACGGCCGTGCAATGCCCGTGGAGCCTCGAGCAATTCGGCGGCCACGAAACCTACAGCGAACTGCTCAGCCCGCGTCCGCAAACCGACAAGCCTGGGCGTTGCTGGCCTGGGGGTCATGCCGCCACCGGGTTTACGCTGTTTGCGCTGTTCTTTGTACTGCGAGACCGTCGTCCGCGACTCGCGCGTCAGGCGTTTGTGTTTGCATTTGCACTGGGGACGGTGTTTTCCGTGAGCCGGATGATGCAGGGGGCGCACTTCTTTTCGCATAACGTGTGGACGGCGATTTTTTGCTGGCTGATCTGTCTGGGGTCTTACTACTACATCCTGTATCGACCGGCGTCCAAAGCTGAGAGAGAGTCCGAAGCACAACCGGTTAGCGTATGAACTGACGCCTTCGCGGGCAAGCCTCGCTCCTACAGGGATTTCGCTGGACCTGTAGGAGCGAGGCT
>NZ_JASCOM010000351.1:0-4897 GCF_029959925.1 Pseudomonas sp. PS02303 | reverse complement strand
GCTTGCTCCCGCTGGGTCGCGAAGCGGCCCCAAAAGCTTTGCGACTGCTTCGCAGCCGAGCGGGAGCAAGCTCCCTCGCCACACAGGCTCGCACCCACAGGGGACTGCACAAATTTACGGGAGACCACCATGCCGCGTTTCGCAGCCAACCTGTCCATGCTGTTCACTGAGCAGGATTTTCTTGCCCGTTTCGAAGCGGCCGCCAAGGCCGGCTTCAGTGGTGTCGAGTACCTGTTCCCCTACGACTTCAGCTCTGCCGAGATCAAGGCCAAGCTCGACGCCAACGGCCTGACCCAAGTGCTGTTCAACCTGCCGGCCGGTGACTGGGCAAAGGGCGAACGCGGTATCGCGTGCCTGCCGGACCGGGTTGAAGAGTTCCGCGCCGGTGTCGATCTGGCAATCGCTTACGCAAAAGTGTTGGGCAACACCCAGGTCAACTGCCTGGCGGGTATTCGTCCACAAGGTGTCGACGATGCCACCGTGGAAAAAACCTTCGTCGCCAACCTCAAGTACGCCGCCGACAAGCTGCAAGCGGCGGGCATCAAACTGGTGATGGAAGCGATTAACACCCGCGACATCCCGGGTTTCTACCTGAACAACACGGCGCAAGCCCTGTCGATTCGCGAACAGGTCGGCAGCGCCAATCTGTTCCTGCAATACGACATCTATCACATGCAAATCATGGAGGGCGACCTGGCCCGCACCATGGCTGCGCACCTGGGCGAGATCAACCACATCCAGTTGGCCGATAACCCGGGGCGCAACGAACCGGGCACCGGTGAAATCAACTACCGCTTCCTGTTCGAACACTTGGACCGCATCGGTTATCAGGGTTGGGTTGGTTGTGAATACAAACCGCTGACCACCACTGAAGCGGGCCTGGGCTGGCTGAAAACCCACAACGCGATCTGATACCGCGTCATCGTTCTTCGCGGGCAAGCCTCGCTCCTACAGGATCAGGTTGATACGCAACAGGGCGACAGACACGTACCCGTAGGAGCGAGGCTCGCCCGCGAAGGCGTCCTCGCCGACACCCACGAATTTTGCGAACAGAGCAATAAAAACAAGAGGAATTTCTCATGGCTAAAATCGGATTTATCGGCACCGGCATCATGGGCCACCCAATGGCGTTGAACCTGCAGAAAGCCGGTCACAGCCTGTTCCTGTCGGCGCACCACGACGCCGCCCCGGCCGACCTGATTGCCGGTGGCGCCGTCGCCCTGGCGAACCCGAAAGAAGTCGCCCAGGAAGCTGAAGTCATCATCATCATGGTGCCGGATACCCCGCAGGTCGACGACGTGCTGTTCCGCGCCGATGGCGTTGCGGCCGGCGTGGGCAAAGGCAAAATCGTTATCGACATGAGCTCGATCTCGCCGACGGCTACCAAGGCATTCGCGGCCAAGGTCAGCGAAAAAGGCGCTCAATACCTCGACGCGCCAGTGTCCGGCGGTGAAGTCGGCGCCAAGGCCGCGACCCTGAGCATCATGGTCGGCGGTGATGCCGATGCCTTCGAACGCGCGCTGCCGCTGTTCCAGGCCATGGGCAAGAACATCACCTTGGTCGGTGGTAACGGCGACGGTCAGACCGCGAAAGTGGCGAACCAGATCATCGTCGCGCTGAACATTCAGGCCGTGGCCGAAGCACTGCTGTTCGCCGCGAAAAACGGTGCCGATCCCGCCAAGGTCCGTGAAGCGCTGATGGGTGGTTTCGCCTCCTCGAAGATCCTCGAAGTGCACGGCGAGCGCATGATCAAAGGTACCTTCGACCCGGGCTTCCGCATCAGCCTGCACCAGAAGGACCTGAACTTGGCTCTGCAAGGTGCCAAAGAGCTGAACATCAACCTGCCGAACACCGCCAACGCCCAGCAAGTGTTCAGCACCTGCGCAGCCATCGGCGGCAGCAACTGGGACCACTCGGCGCTGATCAAGGGCCTGGAACACATGGCGAACTTCTCGATTCGCGATAAGTAAGCCCTGCCCAAAACCCTGTGGGAGCGAGCCTGCTCGCGAAAGCGGTTTCACATTCAACATCTATGTTGGCTGACACACCGCATTCGCTAGCAGGTTAGCTCCCACAGGGATCTGAGTTGCACCTTCAAATAACAAGAATTCCGGGAGCCCGCCATGTCGGTCGATCCGCAACAATTCCTGCGCGAGCTGTTCGCCACAGCCATCGACGCCGCCCATCCGCAGCAAGTCCTCGAAGCCCATTTGCCCACAGATCGCAGCGGTCGGGTGATTGTCATTGGCGCCGGCAAAGCCGCGGCCGCCATGGCGCAGGTGGTCGAGCGTTGCTGGCAGGGTGAAGTCAGCGGTCTGGTGGTCACCCGTTACGGCCACGGCGCCCCATGCGAAAAAATCGAAGTCGTCGAAGCGGCTCACCCGGTGCCGGACGCAGCCGGTCAAGCCG
Organism: Pseudomonas sp. PS02303; assembly: GCF_029959925.1. NCBI lineage: Bacteria > Pseudomonadati > Pseudomonadota > Gammaproteobacteria > Pseudomonadales > Pseudomonadaceae > Pseudomonas > Pseudomonas sp. PS02303. The sequence continues at coordinate 2,488 of NZ_JASCOM010000351.1, read as the reverse complement.
TCGCCAAGCGCGTGTTTGAACTGGTCAGTAACCTGAGCGAAGACGACCGCGTGATCTTCCTGCTCTCGGGCGGCGGTTCTGCCCTGCTGGCCTTGCCGGCCGCCGGCATCACCCTCGCCGACAAGCAGTCGATCAACAAAGCCCTGCTCAAGTCTGGCGCGACCATCGGCGAGATGAATTGCGTGCGCAAGCACCTCTCGGCGATCAAAGGCGGCCGCCTCGGCAAGGCCTGCTGGCCGGCCACTGTTTATACCTACGCGATTTCCGATGTGCCGGGCGACCTCGCCACCGTCATCGCGTCCGGCCCCACCGTGGCCGACCCGAGCACGTCGCCCGAAGCCCTGGCGATCCTCAAACGCTACGGCATCGACGTCCCTGCCTCGGTCCGAACCTGGCTGCAGAGCCCGGAATCGGAGACGGTCAAGCCCGGCGATCCGAGCCTGGCGCGCAGTCACTTCCAGTTGATCGCCCGCCCCCAGCAATCGCTTGAAGCGGCGGCCGTGAAAGCGCGCCAGGCCGGTTTCAGCCCGCTGATCCTCGGCGACCTGGAAGGCGAATCCCGCGAAGTGGCCAAGGTTCATGCCGGCATCGCCCGGCAAGTGGTCCTGCATGGCCAACCATTGGCGGCGCCCTGCGTGATTTTGTCGGGCGGCGAAACCACCGTCACCGTGCGCGGCAATGGCCGTGGCGGACGCAACGCCGAATTCCTGCTGAGCCTGACCGACAGCCTCAAAGGCCTGCCCGGTGTCTACGCCCTGGCCGGTGACACCGACGGCATCGACGGTTCCGAAGACAACGCCGGCGCGATCATGACCCCGGACAGCTACGCCCGCGCCGCCGCCCTCGGCCTGAGCGCCAGCGACGAGTTGGACAACAACAATGGCTACGGCTATTTCGAGGCGCTGGACGCATTGATCGTCACCGAACCGACCCGCACCAACGTCAACGACTTCCGCGCCATCCTGATCCTCGAGAGCCCTAACAATGACGCCTGATAAAAAGGTCAAAATCCTCGCCACCCTTGGCCCAGCCACCGACGGGATCGATGACATCCGTGAGCTGGTGCAGGCCGGGGTCAACATCTTTCGCCTGAACTTCAGCCACGGCGATCACGCTGACCACGCGCAGCGCTATCAGTGGATTCGTGAAGTCGAGCGCCAGCTCAATTACCCCTTGGGCATTCTGATGGACCTGCAAGGCCCGAAGCTGCGGGTCGGCAAATTCGCCGAGGGCAAGGTGCAACTGCATCGCGGCCAGGCCCTGCGCCTGGACCTCGACCCGACGCCGGGCGATCAGCGCCGGGTCAACCTGCCGCATCCGGAAATCATCGCCGCACTCGAGCCCGGCATGGACCTGCTGCTGGACGACGGCAAGCTGCGTCTGCGCGTGGTCACCAAATACGCCGACGCCATTGACACCACGGTGCTCAACGGCGGCGAACTCTCGGACCGCAAAGGCGTGAACGTGCCCCAAGCGGTGCTGGAACTGAGCCCGCTGACCGCCAAGGATCGCCGCGATTTGAGCTTCGGTCTGGAGCTGGGTGTGGACTGGGTTGCGCTGTCGTTCGTGCAGCGTCCTGAAGACATCCGCGAAGCCCGGGAACTGATCGGCGACAAGGCGTTCTTGATGGCCAAGATCGAGAAGCCATCGGCGGTGACTCAGCTGCGGGAAATCGCCGAGTTGAGCGATGCGATCATGGTCGCTCGCGGTGACCTGGGCGTGGAAGTGCCGGCGGAAAGCGTGCCGCAGATCCAGAAAAACATCATCAGCCTCTGCCGCGAACTCGGCAAACCGGTGGTAGTGGCGACGCAGATGCTCGAATCGATGCGCTTCTCCCCGGCCCCGACCCGCGCCGAAGTCACGGATGTGGCCAACGCCGTGGCTGAAGGGGCCGATGCGGTGATGCTGTCGGCGGAAACCGCCTCGGGCGAGTACCCGCTGGAAGCCGTGCAAATGATGAGCAAGATCATTCGCCAAGTGGAAAACGGCCCGGATTATCAGGCGCAACTGGACGTGAGCCGGCCGAAGGCCGAGGCGACGGTTTCCGATGCGATCAGCTGTGCGATTCGTCGCATCAGTAACGTGCTGCCGGTGGCGGTGCTGGTGAACTACAGCGAGTCCGGGACGTCGAGCCTGCGTGCGGCGCGGGAACGGCCGACGGTGCCGATCCTGAACCTGACGCCGAACCTGCAAACGGCGCGCCGCTTGACGGTGGCGTGGGGGGTGCACTCGGTGGTCAATGACAGGCTGCGGCAAGTGGATGAAGTGTGTTCGACGGCGCTGGAGATCGCGCAGGCCCAAGGCATGGCGCAACGCGGGGATACCTTGTTGATCACGGCGGGTGTGCCGTTTGGGCAACCGGGGTCGACTAACTCGTTGCGTATCGAGACCTTGATTTAGCGTCCTTACCGGCCTTTTCGCGGGCAAGCCTCGCTCCTACAGGATTTGCGTGATCCCGATATTTGGCACGATGCAAACCCTGTAGGAG
>NZ_JASCOM010000350.1:0-4908 GCF_029959925.1 Pseudomonas sp. PS02303 | reverse complement strand
GCCTCGCTCCTACAGGATTCGTGTCATGTACAAAAAAATGCGTAAGACACCGATCCTGTAGGAGCGAGGCTTGCCCGCGAAGAGGCCAGACCTGCCGTCCCGTTAAGCCGACTTGGCCAAAATCAACCCGGTCTCACTCGCCATTTCCAGACGGATCGCCACAAACTTCGACGTCGGCGTATGGCTGCCATCCCCGGTGCTTTCCAGCGGCACCAGCGGATTCACTTCTGGATAGTAAGCAGCCGCCTGCCCTGCAGGAATATCAAACGCCAGCAGCGTAAAGCCCTTTACTCGACGCTCACGTCCATCATCCCAGATCGAAACGATGTCAGCCTTCTGCCCTGGCTTGAACCCCAGGCGAATGATGTCCGCTTCATTGACGAACAACACATCCCGCTGACCCTTCACGCCACGGTAACGGTCATCCAGCCCATAAATCGTGGTGTTGTACTGATCGTGAGAACGCATCGATTGCATGATCAGGTCCGGCAACACGCCCGTGGCGCGGGTGCGTTCGTGCACCAGGTCCTTGGGCAGGGCGTTCGGGCGGAAATTGGCGCGCCCGGACGGGGTGTTCCACCTGCGTGCACCGGCGCTGTTGCCGAGGTAGAAACCGCCCGGATTCTTGATCTTCTCGTTGAAGTCGCGAAAGCCCGGAATGGTATCGGCGATCAGATCGCGAATGCGGCTGTAATCGGCCACGAGCCAGTTCCAGTCCACCGGTCTGCTGCCCAGGGTCGCGGCAGCGATGCCGGCGATGATCCAAGGCTCCGAGCGCATCTGGTTCGACAGGGCCTGCAACTGGCCGTTGGAGGCGTGGACCATGCTGAACGAATCTTCGACGGTCACCGCTTGCGCGCCTTCGGCCTGGATATCGATGTCGGTACGGCCCAGGCACGGCAGAATCAGCGCATCTTTACCGTGGGCCAAATGGCTGCGGTTGAGCTTGGTGCTGATCTGCACGGTCAGGTCGCAATTGCTCAGGGCCTGGAAGGTGCGCGGGCTGTCCGGGGTTGCCTGGGCGAAGTTGCCACCCAGACCGATAAAGACTTTGGCGCGGCCTTCGGCCATGGCATGAATCGCCTCGACCACGTTATGACCGTTTTCACGCGGCACCTTGAACTGGAAGCGCCGCTCCAGGGAATCGAGGAACGCCACTGGCGGACGTTCGTTGATGCCCATCGTCCGGTCACCCTGCACGTTACTGTGGCCACGCACCGGGCACAGGCCGGCGCCCGGCCGGCCGATGTTGCCGCGCAGCAGCATCAGGTTGGCGATTTCCTGGATGGTTGCCACTGAGTGGCGGTGCTGGGTGATGCCCATGGCCCAGCACATGATGACGTTCTTGCCTTTGGCGTACATGCGCGCCGCTTGCTCGATTTCCACCAGGGGCAGGCCGGACTGTTCGACGATCTGCTCCCAGGAAGTGTCGTCGACGGTGCCCAGGTACTCCAGGATGTTGACGCTGTGCTCATTGAGGAAATCGTGGTCGAACACGGCCGGCTCACCCGCCTTCTGCGCGTCGCGCTCCCATTGCAGCAGGAATTTCGCCATGCCACGCAGCACCGCCATATCGCCGCCCAGCGCCGGGCGGAAGTAGGCGGTGTTGGTCGGCTTGTCGCCGTTGGTGAGCATTTCGATCGGGTGCTGCGGGTGCTGGAAGCGTTCCAGGCCCCGCTCTTTCAACGGGTTGATACAGACCACCTGCGCGCCGCGTTTCACGGCTTCGCGCAAAGGTTCGAGCATCCGCGGATGGTTGGTGCCCGGGTTCTGGCCCCAGACAAAAATCGCGTCGGCGTGTTCGAAGTCGTCGAAGGTCACGGTGCCTTTGCCGACACCGACACTTTGCGCCAACGCCACGCCGCTGGCCTCGTGGCACATGTTCGAGCAGTCGGGGAAGTTGTTGGTGCCGTAGGTGCGCACGAACAATTGATAGAGGTACGCCGCTTCGTTGCTGGCGCGGCCCGAGGTGTAGAACTCGGCCTGATTCGGGCTCGACAGGCCCTGCAAATGTTTGGCGATCAAGGCGAACGCCGCTTCCCAGCTGATCGGCTTGTAGCGATCAGTTTCGGCGTCATAGCTTAATGGCTCGGTCAGGCGACCCTGATACTCCAGCCAATAGTCGCTCTGTTCCAGCAACGAACTGACGCTGTGTTTAGCAAAGAAAGCGCCGTCGACACGCCGTTTGGTCGCTTCCCAGTTCACCGCTTTGGCGCCGTTCTCGCAGAACGCCACCATGCCGGCTTCGTTGGAATCGCCCCAGGCGCAACCGGGGCAGTCGAACCCGCCGTTCTTGTTGGTTTTGAGCATCATGCGCAGGTTTTTCAGCGCGTTGTCACTGGTCAACCAGGCCCGGGCAACGCTGGCCAGTGCGCCCCAGCCACCGGCCGGGCCTTTGTAGGGCTTGTAGCGAGGGACGGGTTTCTGGTCGGCTTGACGGTGTTGACTCACGCTTGATTCTCCAATGCCGGGCTGTAGACCCGCGGCGCATTCTTCTGGGGCAGATGGATGAGGTTGAGGTTGTGGCGACGGGCCCATTGCACGGCAAGGCCCGTGGGCGACGACAGGCTGACCAGGGTCTGGATGCCGGCGCGCAATACTTTTTGAATCAATTCGAGGCTGCAACGGCTGGTGACAATCGCCAGGCCGCCTTCAGTCGGGATCTTCTGGCGGATGAGCCCGCCAATCAGTTTGTCGAGGGCGTTATGCCGGCCGATGTCTTCACGGCCCAGCAGCAATTCGCCCTGACCGTTCATGAACACCGCCGCATGCACTGCGCCGGAGTACTGACCAAGAGGCTGGAACGCACCGATGCGCTGGCGCAAGCCATCGAGCCATTCGGCGGGGGGCAAGGGCGCGCCGGGCAATACCTTGAGGTCTGGCAACGCCTGTTCAACCGCTTCCACGCCGCAGAGCCCGCAACCGCTGGTGCCGGCCATTTGCCGACGCTGCTGCTTGAGGTTCCAGAACGCGCGGTTGGCGATGGTCACTTGCGCGTATTGCGCCGAGCCCGAGCCGCTGAGTTGCAAGTCATAGATGTCAGAGGCGTCTTCGATGATGCCGCTGCCGAGGCTGAAACCGACGATGAAGTCTTCAAGGTCCGTCGGCGTTACCAGCATCACCGCCTGACTGATGCCGTTATAAGCGATCGCCAACGCGACTTCTTCGGCGAGCGCGGTGCTGGCCGATTCGGTTTGTTGAAGGTCGCTGTAACTGTAAGTCTGGCTGGCGGCGGGTGCGGGCGCTTCAGAGGCGGGCGCCGCGCAGGCAGGGCGCTTGGCTTTCATGGGCATCACCGACGGTTTAGTCAGCTTTAAGCCTAGGCGCGTCAACATGTCGCGTCTAATCGCTTATACCGATCTACCGATAGATGACATCGATCAAGAAGCTGTCAGCGATTTCTGATAGATCGCAAAGCAGGCTTCGGCCAGCGCCGAACGCGGGGCGCTGCGACGCATGATCAGCCCAAGCCGGGCAAGGGTCTTGGCGTTTTCGATGGGTTGCAGACGCAAGTGATCGGTGAGGTTTTCCAGGCCGCCATCCAACGGCATCACCGCGCAGCAGAGGCCGCCGTGCACCCCTTGTAACAATTGGTGGACCGCGTCGGTTTGCAGAAGCGGCTGGGGTGTCAGGCCGCGGCTGTGGAAGTTGTGATCGATGGACTGGCGAAAGTGCATGCCGCTGGTGAGCATGCCCAAGGGCAACTCGATCAAGGACTCCCAACTCAACGGCGCCTCGCCGAAGCTGAAGAAGCGCTGATCGTAGAGCAGGCCCATGCGGGTTTCGCTGAAGGCCAGGGAGTCGAAACGCTCGTTGTCCAGTCGCTCCAGGTAAGACACGCCGAGGTCCAGGCGATTGTTCGCCAGTTGTTCGAGGATTTGTTCAGAGCTCAGGGCCGAGAGTTCAAAGCGCAGGTTCGGGTGTTCGGCATGCAGGCGTTGCATCAACGGCAGCGGATCGAAACTCGACAGCGGCACCACGCCCAACCGCAGCGTACCGACCAGATTGCCGCGACAGGCGGCGGCCTCGGCCTGCAAGCCGTCGTAGGCCGCCAGCACCGTGCGTGCCCACGCCAACACGCGCTCGCCCGGCGCGGTGAAGCCTTCGAAGCGCTGGCCACGATTGACCAACGGCAGGTCGAGCTCTTCTTCGAGGCTGCGCAGGCGCATGGACAGGGTCGGCTGGGTAATATGGCAGCGCGCCGCAGCCTGGCCGAAGTGGCGGGTTTCGTCGAGGGCGATGAGGAATTTCAGCTGCTTGATGTCCATCTTCGCTCCAGGGCGCGGTGAAGGTCGGGATTCTAGCGCTTGTGCCGGATCAGCGTCATTGGTCGGGTTGGAACCGGGGGTTTCAAGCTTGGTCTAGTCTTTTGCGTCTGGAACCCTAAACCCAAGGAGCGTGCACCATGAGTATTTTTAGCTTTGTAAAAGAAGCAGGCGAAAAACTTATCGATCTACTGACACCGGGCAACGCCAATGCCGGTGAGCAGTTGAAGGAACACATCAGCAAGGTCGGCCTGGGTAACCCGAATGTGCAGGCTACGGTGGACGGCGACAAAGTTACTGTCACCGGTGATGTGGGCAGCCAGGAAGAGAAGGAAAAGATTCTGCTGGCGGTGGGCAATATCGCTGGAGTTGGCAGTGTGGACGATCAGATGACCGTGACCGGGCCGGTGGTAGTGGCCGCAAAGTTTGTCACCGTCGTGAAGGGCGACACCCTCAGCGCTATTTCCTTGCGCGTGTATGGCGATGCCAACAAGTATCAAAAAATCTTCGAGGCCAACAAACCGATGCTCAAGCATCCGGACAAGATCTATCCGGGGCAGTCGTTGCGGATTCCTGAGTAATCCTTAAGTCCGTTTGATGGCCTTCGCGGGCAAGTCGGAACGAGCGATGCGGCGTTCCGACT
>NZ_JASCOM010000034.1:0-43198 GCF_029959925.1 Pseudomonas sp. PS02303 | reverse complement strand
GAAGCAGCATTTTAAGTAATGCGGCTCTGCGTTCAGGTGAATAGTACGGCACGACCAGTCTCTTTCCGCCCCCGATATGCTTTTTTAGGAAAAATCGGAGAGGCGACAACTATCCTGACACCGGGGGCAATGCTGCACGCTGAACTTAGCGAAAAATGGATTACCCAAGCGCGCCAACAGCATCCAACCATTCGTGGAGCTGTTTTGAACACACCAGCTCATTCGTCGTGGGATTTATAATTGTTATTTGGTTGGATGGACTGGCGGACTCAGAGAAGGCTGATCAGCCTCCACAGTGCGACACAGAGGCTTATTCATCCCATCGGTCAGGGCAACCAGGCGAGGGGCCTTCTCCCCCTCCATGACACTCCACAGGCAGCCTCGACGATCCTGCAAGATTGCTCCCTTGCCAATGGGAAGGGAAATACGCTCAAGGCGATCTAGCATCGCCGCTTCAGGTATTGGCTCTCGTGCCGGGTCCTGAGGAACTGGTGTCTGGCCCGCAATTGCAAATAGCGGCAACAGCGAAAGCATCGCGATTGGTAAAGTTTTCAAATGGCTGTCCCCATTAGGCTATTGAGCACCAGGCCCAGTCGTTTTGTGTTTCGCCTTTCATCTTGAGCTGGACCAGCATCGTCTTAGTCGAGGTTACCCACGCCAATGCTTCTTCGCGCAGGCGCAGTTTTGTCGCGCTTGGCCTCCAGTAAATCTCGTCAATACCCAACACAATCTTGGTGGCCACTGAAGCGACAAAGTCCTCCGGAAAGTGCGTCGGACTCTGGGATGCTGCCACGAGCATCACGCCAAACTTTCGCGCCTCTTTTGCGATGGTGTTGATTGGATTGTCTGGATCATCGTCGGCGTAGATATGCGCCTCGTCCAAGATGATTACGTCCTGAATATGGTCCTGAGGGCCTCGCTCCACCGCGGCCATGAATAACTCCTCGAGCTTGAAGAGTACGAACAACTTTCGTTCCTCCATTGACAGCGCGTGGATGTTGTAACGCCAGATGGGGTTACTCATTTCGAACGGCGGAGGAGTCGGTTTGAAAATGCCGATCGCATCGAGATTCTGCAGGCGGTCGACAACAGACTTCAGCACGTCAGTGCTGTCGTACTTCATCAGAGAGTTCAGCTCTCGGCCCGTGGTGATGGATTCCACGTAAGTCGCGAAGGCGTCGATTGCTTTCTTTTTGGCCTTGTCCAGCTCCAGCTTGCCAGCCTCGTCCTCAAAGTTCGCCTCACCTTTGCGAAGAGCTTGAATCGCCTTTTTGCGGTAGGACTGTGCTGATCTGTTGGCGAGTTCAAGATAGGTGACCGCGTCGGCCCCCGATCCCAGGAAGGACTGCTGCAGGATATTCTGAGCCATTCTCAGAGCATCTTTGATCGACGGGTTTGTTCTGGCCATGAGCTTTGGAGGCCAACGGGTCACAGCTCCTTCGTACTGGTCCTGATTGATGTACCAGGAGTAGAGAGGCCCACCACTCCAACGTGCGCCCAAGGCCTTTGCCTCGTCTTTTTCGGCCTTTGGTACATCAATGAACAGCCGCTCCTCATGACCATCACTCATCAGCACCGCGGTCTCATCCTGGACATACCAAGTCGACGGATCATCTTGCTTGAATCCGTACTGGGCGTAGACGTCGGTCAAAATATTACGCAAGCAGGCCTCCTGTTTTGGCCCCATCGTGCGCATGGTCCGATTCATGGTGGCCATGAAAGACTGGATTCGTTTTCTGACGCCGCCAAAATGCGGGTCGGGGTTGACCTTCAGAGGATTGAACCCCCAACACGTCTGCTCGGAGAACCGGACCTCGGAAGCACCAGGTATCTCCAGATCACCATGCACATCAAAAAGGTGAACGCGCGGGATCTGGTGCCCCGCAGATCTAAGCAACTGAGCGATCATTTTTCGAAGCGTGAAGGTTTTACCCGAGCCGGACATACCCACAATAAGCGTATGGCCATTGACTAGCTTTAAACTGTCCCAAATCACAGGGACGGTTTTGCCTAATTTCAGTTGCTGGGCGTCGAGGCCGAATCGAATCTGCATCTACGAATTGCCTTATCCACTTTTTGCCTGGCGACGCCAGGCTATTGATGGACGCAACTGTAAACACCCGGCAGGGCCGTAGGGGGCGGGTTTGTACCCGTTCATGGGGCAAACTGATAGCTGGGTGGCGGGTGAGCCAGCGTACCCAGCCCCCCCGCCATAACCATACAAAATAATCTTTCTTGAGGCTCAAGCAGCCGAGACGAGACGCAGTCCATGTTGCCGCTGACCGAAAACTGACCCAGTAGAGGCTGTTCTGCCGACTGAAAACTGACCCAGGTGTTCAACTGCTTCTGCTCAATTTTTGAGCAGGAGAACACAGGGTGATCAGTATGGAAATGATGGGCAAAATTCGCCGGATGTATTTCCGCGACAAGCTGTCGCTGCATGAGATAGCCAAGCGCACCGGGTTGGCGCGCAACACGATTCGCAAGTGGGTCAGAGCACCTGAGGCCAAGCCGCCGGTCTACCAACGCCGCGCGATCTTCAACAAACTCAGCCCTTTTCACGCCACGCTGGAGCAGGCGCTAAAAGCCGATTCGCTGCGGCCCAAGCAACAGCGGCGCAGTGCCAAGGCGCTGTTGGCGCAAATCAAAGCCGAAGGTTATGACGGTGGCTACAGCCAGCTCACCGCGTTTATCCGTGCCTGGCGAGGGGGACAGGGCAAGGCGTCGCAGGCCTTTGTGCCGCTGACCTTTGCTCTTGGCGAGGCGTTTCAGTTTGACTGGAGCGAGGAAGGCTTGCTGGTCGGCGGCATTTACCGGCGTATGCAGGTGGCACATCTGAAGCTGTGTGCCAGCCGTGCGTTCTGGCTTGTGGCGTATCCGAGCCAGGGCCATGAGATGTTATTTGACGCCCATACACGCTCGTTCGGCTCCTTGGGCGGCGTGCCGCGCCGGGGCATCTACGACAACATGAAGACCGCCGTCGACAAGGTCAATAAGGGCAAAGGCCGGGCGGTGAATGCGCGCTTTGCGGTGATGTGCGCGCATTACCTGTTCGATCCGGACTTCTGCAACGTCGCCGCTGGTTGGGAAAAGGGCATCGTTGAAAAGAACGTGCAAGACAGCCGCAGGCGTATCTGGCTAGACGCCCAGGACTGCCAGTTTCACTCCTTCGAGGAACTCAATGCCTGGCTGGGCCAGCGCTGCCGCGCGCTTTGGAACGAGCTGACGCACCCTCAATACAGCGGGCTGAGTGTGGCCGAAGTGCTGGAGTTGGAGCGCGCTGAACTGATGCCTGTGCCAGCGCCATTCGACGGTTACGTCGAGCGGCCTGCGCGGGTCTCCAGCACCTGCCTGGTCAGCGTCGGGCGCAACCGCTACTCGGTGCCGTGTGAGTATGCGGGTAAGTGGGTCAGCAGCCGTTTGTATCCGACGCGAATCGAGGTGGTGGCTGACGACGCGCTGATCGCCAGCCATGTCCGCTTGCTGGATCGCGACCAGGTCAGCTATGACTGGCAGCACTACCTCCCGCTGATCGAACGCAAGCCCGGTGCGCTGCGCAACGGCGCGCCCTTTGCTGATCTGCCGGCGCCGCTGCGTCAGCTTAAGCACGGTCTGGGGCGTCATGCCGGCGGTGACCGGATCATGGCGCAAGTTCTGGCTGCCGTACCGGTCGCCGGGCTCGATGCGGTGCTGGTGGCTGTTGAGCTGGTACTGGAAAGCGGCAGCCTGAGCGCCGAACACATCCTCAATGTCGTGGCGCGCCTGGCCGCGACCGAACCACCACCCAGCGTCGAAACCCACTTGTCGCTCAAGGAAGCCCCCGTCGCTAACACGGCGCGCTACGACCGCCTGCGTGGCCAGACCGAGGAGATCGGTCATGCGTGATTTGATGGCGGAACTCAAGGAGCTGCGCCTGCACGGCATGGCCACGGCCTGGGCGGAGTTGACTGCGCAGGGTGAGTCGAACACAGCCTCGTCCAAGTGGCTGCTCGAACACCTGCTGGAACAAGAGCACACAGATCGCGCCATGCGCTCGGTGAGCCACCAGATGAACATGGCCAAGCTGCCGATGCACCGCGACCTGGCCGGCTTCGACTTCAGCGCCTCCAGCGCAGACGCTCGTTTGATCAGCGAACTGGCCAGTCTGGCCTTTACCGACACCGCGCAGAACGTGGTGCTGATCGGTGGGCCTGGCACCGGTAAAACCCACCTGGCCACTGCGCTGGCCGTGTCCGGCATCACCCGGCACGGCAAGCGCGTGCGCTTCTACTCCACGGTCGATCTGGTCAATCTGCTGGAGCGCGAAAAGCACGACGGCAAAGCCGGGCGGATCGCCCAAGCTCTGCTGCGCATGGATCTGGTCATCCTCGACGAACTGGGTTATCTGCCCTTCAGCCAGGCCGGCGGTGCGTTGCTGTTTCACCTGCTATCCAAGCTGTACGAACACACCAGCGTGGTGATCACCACCAACCTGAGCTTCGCCGAATGGTCGAGCGTGTTCGGCGACGCCAAGATGACCACCGCCCTGCTGGATCGGCTGACCCACCACTGCCACATCGTCGAAACCGGTAACGAGTCCTATCGCCTGCAACACAGTAGCTTGGCGGCCCAGGCCAAGATCAAATCACGGGAGCGAAAGCGTAAGGGCGGCCAGGAACCGGAGGACGATGAGCCGTTCTGATTTCATGGCGACGACGGCCTGCTACATGGCTGCGTGTGGCAGGTCTTAAACAACTGAACTGGGCTAGCGAAGGAGTGGGGGCAACAGCAGCTGCGCTGGTAGACTTATCCACAGTTGCTGGTAACAAAATCAGCAATCCGCCCTGGGTCAAATTTCAATCGGCAGGGTGGGTCAATTTTCCATCAGCGCCAACACGCAGTCCACGCTGCATGTGGGCCAGGCGCACCTGAGACTGCGCCAGGGGCTCACCCGACGTCGATGACAGCCTGACCGCATCAACAAGCCCAGCACCGGTTACTCGCTTCATGTCGTCCGATGCCTTCATAAGCGCAACAGCGCAGGCACGCATCAGATCGGCGAGCGCTGCCTCGGAAAGCTCGCAATGGGGGCCGAGAAAGGAACCCTCTTCATCGACTACGTCAACGCAGAGCAAATCGCCAACCCGGGTCAGCCAGGATGAGTGAACCGCCATAGCCGCAAAGGGGTGCACGTAAAGACAACCGGCACTGATCCGATGAAGCACACGGCAATCCGCCTCATCCAGAGCTTCAACGAAAAGACCTTGAAGTTCATCAGTAGATACTGCCATCACCTCCATGGACAGCGAAGCCGACAATGCAGACATGTGAGGAGCAAGGTTCAAAAATGGCGTCATCGTTAAAGTTCCTGAAATGTTTGAGCCCAAGATACTCATAACCCCAAAACTGCAACCTTGGGATCGTGCCTCGCAGTTCAAAAAATGGAGTTCCACAGTTGGATGGCGGCCGCGACAGTGAAGGCCCAGGACCTGATGGCCCGGCACGAGCAGCACCCGAGCAAATAGCTGTCTGCCAGAATCAAATGCTTACTCAGGGATTTCCTGACTGGCATCGATGAGGGCAGCCGCAAGCAGAGAAACTTCCTCCCTGTTTAGGACGGCCAGATCACCCTCCACTCCCATCCGCAGGTGCACCGCATTATCGACCACATCGACCTTAACGACGGTGTTGGTGGCCGCCCCATGCTTACCGGTCGCCTCAACCGACACAGGTCCGCTCAACCGTCTACGCGAACGAACAATTGACTCTTCTGCCCCAAGAGCCGTCGGCATGAGGAGGTATTGCTTGGTCGCCTCCGGGAGCGATCCAAAGGCGAGCTCATTGACGCCGAATCGCTGCCGCATCTGCCACCCTTGCACATGCGCCCGGTGCTCAATAAACGTTTCATCGGTGGCCATACCTGGCAACCCGACCAAGTCCCTCACCGGCAACCATAGGCCTTTCGTGAGATCAAGCCGATATACCACTTGGGGCTCGCGGTTCTCTGGTCCCTTTGCACGAGTCCTCGCCTTTGGAATTGGCCGCCCCAAGACATCATATCGTTCAGGCCAAAGCTGCTCGGGCCTAACCCCTAGGCATCTGGCTACCAGATGCTGCAGCTTATCCAGTCGGGAGGAGCCCAAGGTATCCAGAGCAGAACGCCTGATACCAAGATGCGTGGTAAGGCTAACCAGAACAAACCCGCGATTGCGCAGGGCGGCCTTAATCCAGGTCAACCGCGCAGGCTCCGCCATTGGCAAGCCGTCCAGATCGATTGGACTTCCCGAATGTTGTTCCATGAGATCGGTAAAGAGTTGTCGCGCAGGAACCGCGACCGGGAGGCCAAACAGCTCCGGCAACGTAGCCTCAATCTTCTCTTGGAGCTCATCACTCCAGACAACATCGTAGCGCTCCGGGAAAAGGGTTCCTTCGCTGACTCCGAGCGCTTTGGCAATTTCGGTTTGCGCCGCTGGATAGTTACGATTTCCAGCCGAAGCGATGCCGGTCACACCTGAGGACTTGGAAAGTGAGGAGAGGGAAATTCCCTTCGCCAACAGCGCTACCTTGATTGCATGCCAACGAATAGCCAGTGGGAAATCAGGGTATTTTTCTTTAGTTGTCATACCAAACACCTCGCGTATTTGGTATGACCCTCTCATGGACTTCTCAATGTGCAAGACCGGGCTCCACTATGGTGAAATCGCCCTCCATTGCTCTCCCTGCTGGCGGCTCGGCAGCGCATTTTATGATTAATAACAGGCTCCACGGCAAGAAATCTTTTGCCTGTCATCTCATTGTTTAGGGAAGTCTCGGAAAGCACTAAATGAAATTAGTCTAACCCATGATCAAACGTGAGTTATCCAGTCTCAAACCTTTGTATGAGTGGGTGAGCCGGAGTGAATTTGAGGCCAGCACTCTTGCAATCTAAAGTGATCTGATACGGGCCGTGGCATAACCATGGCAAAGTGCAATTAAAGAATCAGGTAAAGGCCACCATTACTATGATGACTGACATGCCTCCACCTACTACTCGAATTAATCCGCCGCCGGGGTGCCTTCTGGCTGCCTGTAGAACCGCGGACTAAAGCGGTAAGCCGAATACCCAGTGATAAGAAAAACTTATAAACCTATCTCTTACGCTTACGCCCAAGATCGTCACTTAATAGTGCCAATTAAAGGCGCCCGAACACCAACTCTAAAAACCCTATCAAGCCTGCTCCGAAATAGCTGCAAACCAAAGATTTAGTCATATATATAAATAAAAGATTAACCTTTAACTTTCTTTCGGCGCCAAGACACCAGCCCAATCAACGCGCATATCATCGAAAGCACGCTAGCCACACTACCATACACAAACTTGCCCTGCGTTAGCGACGTTACAGCGTCGACTGCTGCAATGGCCGACATCAAATACATTACAGCTGGTGACGGAATCATTCGGTAATAGTTACTATGCTTCTTATTGTCCGCCCTTGCCTCCAGAAGAACTTTCCTCGCCGGACCAATTAGTTCACGCAGATTTTCCAAGCTGCGTTGACCATCCGCCACCACATTGTTCGGCAAATGGTAAAGAGCGTCTGATATTGCCTCGACGAACGCTGGATCACTGCCGGCGGCACCGCGAATTCTAGCCAATCCTTCGTGCAACAGATGGGCAGCTTCTGCACGCAGAAACAACCGCTCCTCGCCGTTCGTGAAGGCATTATCATATACAGGGAAGTGGTGAATTTTGGCCGCACCATCGCCCCCCCATTTCCGGAGGCACTGCTCGACCTGCAATTCATTCGCCCCTGGCTGGCGAACAAAATATCCACTCGTTCTAGATGACGAACTCAACTCCTCAATTAAAGATTGGCTGCTTCGGCTTCCGTCAAGCACTGCACTTACGCAATTTTCGTCAATCACGACGACATTAATGCCAACTTCATTGAGTTCATTGAAAAGCGATCGAATTGACACGGCATTGCTCCAGGAGACTTTCGTAAAGAATCACAGATCGCCACTTTCTCTGTGCCAGCTATTCGCCCCTGCAATCGGTGCAAATACTGTCGGCAAGACCGGCACCGGCTCTTTGCGTGAAAGACCCAAGAGGCCGGGCTTGCATATTTCGCAAGCGCGAGAGGATGGAGTCTGAATTCTCTCAGGTACTACGCTATGTCCGTCTCAACTACACCGTGGAAGTACGCATTCCATTCCGGCATGTCCTCATCAGCTGACCTGAGGGCCGCTACTGATCTTGGCTTGCCCGTTGGCGTGGTCGCGACATTACTCACCACTCGCCAGATTTTCCTTACGCTGCCAAAACACCTGGACGCCGGCGGCAAACTGTTCGTTGACTCAGGTGCTTTCAGCGCCTTCCAGAAGCGCACCATCATGGACTGGGAAAAGGTTTTTCAAACCTACGAGACGCTCATTGATCAGACCACTCAACCCGGGAATCTTTCGATCGTTGCGCCCGACGTGGTTGGGGACCAGGTTTCCACCCTTGAACTATGGGCTGAATATGCCCTGCGCGTGAAGAGCTGGGTTGAGGCGGGAGCACGGGTTATCGTCCCACTGCAGGTTGGCCGCCTGAGTGCCGGCGATCTACTTGAGGAGGCGTTTAAGCTCTTCGGCACCCGCAAGGTTTGTGCGGGGGTACCGTCTAACCTTGCAGCGATGACTGCGAACGACGTTGCTACGATCAGGCATGATGACTTCCACATCTTGGGCCGGGTCGTGCTCACCGTTGAACTAGCAGAAAAGGTGCTCGCGATCCTTATATCAAATCCAGATGCACAACTGACTGCCGACGCTAACTGGCTCCGCGCAAGAACCGCGCGCATCTCCAGCCTCGCTCGTGATCTCCCCCGCTCCAATATGCCCTTTGACTGCCGCCGATCGAGAGCGATTAAGGAGTTGCTGGTGGCGGATGGGTACCACCTCCAAGCCCCTCAAATTGAACGCGCCTTTCGAGTGCCGACCGCCTGTTGAGTGGCCTCCCGCTTGAACACTGCCCCCGTTAGAGAAAGCCGGCGCTTAGCGCCGGCTTTCTGATTCTCGGATCATCATCGGTCGCGGCCGCTATCTCAGGCAGCTGGTCGGCCGTCGGCTATAGTCCGCCCAGGCGGCGGACCAGCCGTCCTGATGATTCGCATGGACTGTGGCTATTTCAACGCACTGCGTGCTGCCCAACGATGACAGGTACGCCGAGGACACCGCCCGAGGAACCACACTGTCCAGGTCCCCAACCAAATGGCGCTGAGGAATCGTCTTGAGCTTGTCGGCGTAGTTCACGGGGTCAAGCGATCCACTGAGCTGAGTTAGCCCCTGCAGCTGCGTCCAAGCCGTTACGGCTATATTGCCAGCGAGCGTTTGCACCGAAACTACGTCATCCCTCTGCGCAGCCAAAAGCAGGGCTACTGCGCCTCCACCTGAGTAACCCACCAACTCGATACGCGTCCCCGTATACCGCAATTTTATAGCGTCCAGCGCCGACGACATGGATGCGATGACCTGGGGGCTGAAACGCTGATCGGTCCACGCCTTGGGATTGCAATGCTCGTTCGAAACAAACTGGCAGGGCCTGGCCAGGTACACAGCTCCGCCAGGATCGTTAGCAGCGAGATTTGCTACAAGGTTTTCATGGGGAGTTGGATCGGTGCTGGCTTGTCTTGCCGTAGCCCAAGCGTGGCCATCGCCCTCGACGTACACCCTCAACACCTCGCCTTTCACTGATTTGGGCAGTACCGACTGGACTGGGTAGAATCCCCCGGTATAAATCATGGCTGTGCGGCCGGCAGCATGGGCATCACCTACGAGGCGAGCGGTGTAATTTACACAACCAGTGCCCAGGGCCGCTCCTACCATTACGAGGCTGATCTGCGCATACAGTCGGAGCTCAGTGACAGGCATCGAGGTTCTCAATTTTGCTATTCGGAGCTTCATGGTATCCGAAGGTTTTGGTATGCAAGTACTCGGCGCCCACACCGACAATTACCCCATAATCAGGTACGTATTCCCACGATGGGAACGGTGAAAGCATTACAATTCAATTAGTTGATAATTTTGTGCGCCACGCGACCCACGCCTTACGAGCGTAGCTTGAATTGCCTTATCGCTTGGCTTTCTCATCCAAAATGTCGCCGCCTCGGCGCCGCCGAATTCCCGGTGAATTACAGCCTCAACTCGATGGGTCATACCGGCATTCTTGTAAAGGCGGTCAAATCGTTGCACCCGTGCGCTCGTCGAACTTAAGGCCGCGCATGGATCGATCGAGCCGATCGGTACCTGTTGGGCAGTGTTAACCAACAACTGGCTTCGAAACTCACCAGAAGAGTCTTCTGAATCAAGGCGAATACGCAGCAATTGGTAGGTCCAGCGTTGAGCGCGGTCGAACGCCGATCTTACTGGATGAGCTGACAAGCACCTCCCGAGAATTGAAATCCAAAACGTCGGTCCCGTTCCTGAACCCGTTTGAACCGGGGTGACATTACTGAGGTCTGGCATGGCAGCATCCTGCTTGGCGATGTGCTCCATATTGATGAATCAAGCTGTCAGTGATCCGTCAATTTGCCCCATTCGCCGGGGCATACATGAACAACGCATTACCTTAAATTGACCGCCTACCCAGCTACTCGATCGGTGCTGGTGCATTCTCCCTGGCCAGCAGTGCCGCGATGACGATCAGGTAAATGCCAGTCCCCATCAGCACAACAACGGCCGAGGTAACGGCCAGTAGGTGCAGGCCAATCAGCGAATCTAAGTGGCCGATCATCGCGTACGTACCCAGGAAAATTGCATAGGCCAGAACCGCCATTAACACCAGTTGTAGGACTACCAGGACTTTAGTACCGGCAAGACTGTGAGCCAGATATAGACCGCACATGATGACCAAAGCAGACACCAGGTACTCAAGGAAGCCTGCCGCTACATACGTCACGCCATCGAGGCCCGAACGGATCGCAAAGAGCTGAATCAGGATGTAGAACGCGGAACAGATGATGATCGGTTTGATGAACTTCATGGGTCAGACCCTCGACTCGCCTTAGACAGCAGAAAGGGTCGCTTATGTGGGCGGGGAAAGGGCGTTGATCAGCCCCAAAGCGTGGGCGCAATGCGAGGCTATTATCGGCTCCCTGGATAGGAGCGACGGGGCTACGACTCGCTGGAGAAAGCTGCTGCGGAGGCTGCACCTATCAACATCATTTCCATGTTCAATTCCTCCAACTTTAGGCCAATAGCGCTACACAGAAAATGAACAGACCACCGAGCGCAAAAGCATTAATGAGCCAGAGCGATGCGCTGCCGGTCGGCGTTTCGCTACGACACAGGGAATAAAAGCCAAAGGCTTCGATGGCAACGGTCCCTGCCATGCCTGCGGTTTTAATTCCGAAAGCCGAAAACAACATCCACGCCACAGTACCAACGGCAAATGTGACGATGAGCGCAAACAGTGCAGGTATGTTGAACCCGAAAATCTCGAGGGTTGTGGAGGCCAAAACTCCTGCCACTTTGGCCACGCCACCAAACAACAGTTACGTGAACACAGCGGCTGCTGAGTAATTGCACCGATTTGACCACCCGCTTGCATTCGACCTGACCAGTCACTTGCAACGGATTTGGCCATCGCGCTTCGTGGTCATGACCGGCAAAGAACGACCCCATTGCAGCCGGTCAGCATCGGCAGAAATTGGCGTGAAGCAGCCGTTCAGAGCTGTCTAGAGAAACGTGGGAGACTCGGTGAGTCCACCAGCAGTTTCCTCGACTACGTCCTGAGCCTTATTCGTCGTATGTCATTTTCATCCAAGTCAAACCATTCACCGTTTATTCGCTTGCCGGCAAAAATCGCATGGTAACGGCGCTCAGCTTCATGGCAGTCGTCAAACCAGGCGCACAGCGGGATGGTGTAAACAAAAGGTAGGTGCACGCCGAAGGCTCTCATCCGGGCCGGCACATTGCGAGTACGCCCAACCTTGTAACCGAAAGCAGACTTCAGTACGTAAACGACGCCAGCTTTAGCACCGCTGGTCATCTCGCCGATGACCTCAATCGGGTTGAGGCGCTCCGGCGCAATGCTGCTGGAAGTAGGTCGTTTCGAAACCGTCGGCCTGGTTACCATTGCGGCGCGGTCACGGAGTTCCAAGTTGTCAAAGTGATCCTGCCATAGCTCATGCAGTCCGTAGTCGGCTATTTTCTTAGGGGCGAATCCAAACTCTCCCGCCTTCCAGATTCCACGCCCCTTGGGACTGTCTATCCAGATCTGCGCCGAGGTGGACGTCCAATCGACATGGCGAGTCGCACCAGTGCCACCAGTAATGATGCCAAGCCATCTGAGCATCCCTGTCTGCTGAGTTTCGTCGTAGGCAGCAATAGTGATGCCGTGGCCGAGAGTAGGTGGTGAAGCCTGGCTCGCCAATCCTTCCGGTAAGCTAAACATGGATGGTGGCCGGGCAACTTCGCAATCCAGCTTACAAGCGACTCGCCAATACTTGGCCGGGGTCAACATTCCTTGCTCTCCTATCGTTCAATGCGTCAGTCGTTAGCTCGCAAGTTGTCAGTTGCGTCTTGAGCATAGGTGATAAAAGTTGGATATCGCTGGGAGACTGCACGCTTATAGAATCCTTCTGGCGTCAAAGCTTAACGCTTCCTCATCCAGGTCGTGATCGATGATTGCTGGTCAGCGGCAACTTTCGGGCTGTAGCAGATTGGCGTTCTAACTGCCGCTTGTGGCCGATTTCTGCCAGTACGTCCAGACTGGACGGGTCGACTTCTGCTCCTGTCGGCAGAAAGCGTGCGGGTCAAATCCGTTGCAAGTGACTGGTCAAGTCGAATGCAAGTCGGTGGTCTGGCCGAATGCAAACGGGTGGTCAAATCGAGTGCAACTTCGCAGCTGCCAATACCATAAGGATTTGTGTCATTTCTGCTGGTTCCTGACTAAGTTTCGCGGACGCGTAACTGACGCCCCTCTAAGGCTCTGGCCCCATTTTTCGGCGGGGCAAGGCATGTACTTGAGCGGGCTTCCGATGAGACTGGCCGACAGGCTCAATCGAGCCCATGAAGATCAATCCAGGTAAAGTCGGCGACCCGAGGTTGGAGTCGGTTCTGTTGGCGCTACGTTCACTGAAGGCGCTGGCTGGGCAGTAGGCTGTAATACCAGTGGCGGAGGCGTGTCCACCCGAGCGGTAGGTCGCTGCATTGCCTGCTCGTCCCGCAACCGGGAAAAGTTAACCTCACGTTCAGACAGAGTTGGGGACTTTCGTTCGAAGTGGAACACTGCTATTGCGATGACGACGAATATCCCTACTCCCACCCCGAAAAATGAACCAAGCGCTGTTTTGGCGAGGTCGTCCGCTTCAGTGGGTGCGCGAGTGGCAATCGCACTGAGATCAGTGAAGGACGATACGGGACCACCAGTAGCCTGATATGAGAACTTGATCTGCAATCTGTTCTGGTCGCCGTTCTGAGTGATATCAAGAATCTTGGCGGTACCGCCTGCCAATTTAAGGATTGCTTCCTGAGCAGTCATTGACTCACCAGTGACCATGCCCCCCAGAAGGCCATTGAGCCCCCCATCGGGAACCCGGCACCGCATCTCCCCGCCAATGGTACGAAATCGTCCCGGGCAGACCTTGAGCTCACTTCCAGCCTCATGATTCCATTGATCCCATCGCAGGTTCAGTGTCTTGACCGAAAGAACCTCCTGCTTGGCCGCCCCCGGCGAGGTCGAGCCAACGTCTGCTGCCGCAGTCCCGGCGATACCGCCCAATGAAACGGCCAACAAAGTAACTGCAATCCGCACGAAATTAACAATCCGCACTTTCTATCGCCCCCTCCAACTGAACAGGGCTACCAAATTTCCCTTGCCTGTAAATGAAATCCTTCTCAAAGAGAATTGCGGCCGAGCGACTCAGGAACGGGCCATGCGATTCACTGTCGATCTGGACGTTCCATTGGCAGCGCCAGCGCCTGGTCCACGCCGCGGCTTTTGACTCATCATTGACCAATGCGCGAAGCACCAGGAAGCAGCCGCGCTGAAAGCGGCCCGTAGGAAGGACGCGTGAGACACGCTTCTTGTCGAAGCCCGTTACGGTAAGCCCCGCAAAGTTGACCTCATCGGCAAAACCGGTAACGGTTCCATTGCATATGACAATTCGTCTTTTATGAGACATAAACCCTCTTCTCTGCTCTGTCACTCGTCGGCGACATCATCCAAAAACAGACGTCTGCCAACTGAAGGCTTAACAGCTTCTTCATTTGCTGGGGCCAAAATGACTCGCCCTGGTGTAACCAACTCGGCTGGTTTGATGGGGGCTACATCCGTAACAACGACAGAGCGTCGGCTAGGCTCAGCTTCCCAGGTCGCACTCGACCCCTCGAACATCCCGATCGAGCCGAACAGTCCTAACCCCAAGGCAAGCACCAGAAGAACGCCCCACCCCGTAACTATCCAACCAATGAGTACCACTACAGCTGCGATGACAATGATCTGTTTTGCGCTGCTCATCCAAGAACTCCAATGCCCAACCAGCCATGAATCCGAATACATTGCCCCGGAACTCCAGACCTACCCAGCGAGCCAGCCACAAGTTGCACTAGCTCGGCTTGGTAGCGGTCTGGGATTTGTCGAGCGACTAGCTGGAGACGTACTGTGCCTGAGCACTTTCACTCTGAAAGTCGTACTCTGGTTTCTTCTCGACCTCCTGCAGCTCGAGGCCTTCCGGGCGCAGACGCTGCTCCAGCGTTTCGCAGGTCTTGCCGTGGAACCCTTGGAAGTCGCCATTGATACGGCCGCCCTTGATCGTGATAACGACTTTCTTCACCACACAACCTCCTCAGCAACAACCTCGAGCGTGCCATCGGCCTGAGTCATCACCGTCACGTTATAGTTTTCAGCTTTGAGTTGTTTCTCGTAGTGGTACGCCAGATAGCGATCGACGATCTTGTTGCTGGTCTGGGCAGTCCAAGCCCCATAGGACCCGTAGTCTTCCTGGTACTGGTTGAAAACGCCGCCCTCAAGGCGAAACCCGATCCGGCGCTGGTTGTCTTGGGCGTCTACCAGGACCAGGGAGCAGCGCTCATCTGTGTACCCAACGCCCACTCGATACAGCTTTTCGTTCTCGCGAACTTCCCCAAGCCCTGAAAGTGCTTTTACCAGCACATCCAGGTCCGTGTAGGACACCGAGACCTGTCCTTTAACGATATGACTCATTGGCATTTTCTCCTTGTTAGTCAACGTTGAGCTGCCGGCCCATCGTCGAGCCAGGAACTGCGTCGTAGGTGTTGGCGGGATAAAAACCTTGCTCCCCCAGGCGCCGGATGCTGTCGATGTCGGCCTTGCGCGTGACGCTTGTAGGCGTGATATCACCCAATGCTGCCAGCAAAATTTCCTGGCTCAGCGCAGTATCCCTGGCATTTGCGATGTACAAGGCATCAACCACTGCCTGTTCAATTTCAGCCCCGGTGTAGCCATCACTCCCCTCAATCAACGCCGGCAAATTGAATTTGGCAGGGTTGGCCTTGGCCTTGTTGATATGGATTTGAAAGATCGAGGAGCGCTCCTCGATGCTGGGCAAGTCGATGAAAAAACACCGATCCCATCGCCCTGCTCGCATCAGTTCAGGTGGAAGCTGACTCACCCGGTTGGCAGACGCCACGATGAAAATTTTGCCCTTTCGTTCTTGGAGCCAGTACAGGAAGGTGCCAAGAAGACGCTTCGAAACTTCATGCTCCCCTTCAGAGCTGCCGAAGAACTTTTCGATCTCATCGATCAGTACGACAACCGGCGCGATCTGCTCAACGGTCTGCAGCGCACGTGTGAACTTGGCTTCAGTCTCACCGAGGTATTTCGAGTAGAAGCGGCCCATGTCCAGGCGGACCAATGTCGTTCCGAATACACCCGCAGCAGCCTTGGCCATAAGCGTCTTCCCGCCGCCTGGCACACCGGCCAGCAGCAGCCCTTTGACCGAAAGATTCTTTTCCCAACCAGCCTTGCGGATGTTCAGAAATTCCTTAAGCGGTCCCAATCCGCCTACCGTCTCGATGGCCACGGGTTCGAGAACATCCAGCCCCACATCTCGCAAAATGTGATTTTTCTCGCGCCGAATTTCGCCGAGATACTCATGCCCTTTTGCTTTCAGGTACGCAGAGTAGATGAACACGTTACGCATCTGACTGTGAGACAGGCCCATCGCGTGGTTTGCGATGACTGCGCGCTCAGGCCCGCTGAAGATCGTAGGCGTCTTTTCCGCGCGACCGGCAAGGCTTTCGCTCGAAAACTGAACGTCGCGCTCAGCACTCAGAAGTACGTCAATTACCTCCTGTTGATCCATCGGGGGGAGGTCGATGTGGTAGACAAACTCCTCCGATAGCGTATCTCTGCCGGCGATCACGTAAGTCACACCCAGCTCCTCAATCACGGCTAACGACGCTTTCAGGCTCGGTAGGTTTTCAGGATTGGATTTATTGCGATCAAAAAAATACTGGTCAAAAATCACCGTGCCTCGGCTGCCTTTCTCAGCCTTCCCGGCCAGGGTTTTAATGTAATCGGGTGAGGGCACCTGCTTGAAAGGCATGGTTTCAAAACTCTTTTTTCGCTCCTTCGCCGCCGCTCCTACGACTTGAATAGCGCGGGTCATCTCAAACGTATTGATGGCCACCACGGGAAAAGCCAGCATTAGCGGGATGCTGATGCGATCGTTGTTGGTGTCAGGTGCAGACATCAATCTCATCTCCTGATGAAAAATCTATGGTTTCAGTGTTTCACGAGGCCACAGTCAACTGGGGCTTCATCTGAGCCGGAAACTGGGGCAAACCCCGCTTGCACTGGGAGGGTTAGCCCCACCAGGTGCCCTGCCCGAGAAGGCTTATCAAGCATGCCACCCAGTTCAGAAATGCAAGCTTGTCGGAAAATGCAGACGACTGAAGGCCATCAGGAATTGTGATGTTGGAGTAGGAGGTCGTTGGCCATCATGTTGCCCGAAGGTATGCTAAAGCTGGGCTATGAACGCCTACCTTGACAGACTGCCGCGCAGTTTTATCGAGCAACTGGCCATGTATGCCAAGACTAGGAATTGCAGAGTGATCCATCGAGCTCGCCCCTTTTTTTACCCCATAGTCAGGTATATGGGCTCTGGCTGACCTTCAGGACGAACCTGTGCCCAGAAAATTAGCTTTGTCACGCCCCCTCATGTTAAAGGGGGCCTTGGCCAGTACCCATGTCAAAAATTCGAAAAATAGGTCTGTCACAGCGTGACGCGATCCGCGAGATGTGCGCACGTTTCCAAACAATTAAGCCTGTCACAAGTGCTTGAGCGTTCCGTGGAGTACAGCCCTCTTCACGCTGGCGCCGCCGCTTTGGCCGTAGCGGCGGCAAAGGGGTTCCAATTGCTGCCCCGTCAGGATGGCTGCTGTGAAGTCTCAAGAGCTTTGAAGCCCTGGATGATGGTGCCTGTCGAGAGTGCCAAGCGTAGAGGGCTTGTGTTGGTCTCTACAAAGTCCAGGTCGCGATAGTAGCTTGCTGCCTTTTCGTCCTTGGCATCGACGAGGATGAAAGCCACGCCAGAATGCTTGGAGATCGCGTACACGCGTCGGAAGAAATCGACCATCAGTCGCTTGCCGACTCCTTTGCCTTGCTGACCTTTGTCAACAGCCAAACGGCTGAGCAGCACTGCCGGCATTGGGTAGCGGGGCATCTTTTTCATCTGCTCCTCGCTGAGGTCGGACTCCACAACGGAGGCGTTGGCTAGCGTGTAGTAGCCTATCAGCTGGCCATCCTCAACAAGCATGAACGTCCTGGAGACGTTGCGCTTTTCGTCTTGGGTGGCCTGCTGTGCGATATAGGTATTAAGAGCAGGGTGAAGACCGCAATCAAAAGCTTTGCGGTCTATCGACTTGTCGTACGGGACAGTGCTGAATTCCATTTCCTAAAGCCTTAGCGCAGTGCGAGCAAGGCCTGGAGTTTGGCGTTTGGCGGAGGGGGATTGTCGAGCATCTCACGAGCGACAGCCGAATTCATAACGGTGAGGCCTTCCAGATCCACCAAGTCAACGACCACGGCTTCTTGTTGGCTGCGCACAATACCGTCCATCAGGGCCTGCATCTGTTGCTGCAACTCCTTGATCTCCTTCTGCATCGCTGCCATGGACGGCTTTTCAACATGCTTGCCCTTTGCCCAGCCTCGAAAGCGTCGGAAAGCCTTCACTCGTACTGCATGAGCAGTCTTGACCTCTTCGTGCTGCGAGGGGTCACCAGAAAATGCGAGCGTCACAAAGCGACCACTGCCGGCCTCCTGAAACAGGGGGTGGCCTTTTGCGGTTGGTTGGGACTTCGATTTATCGGTCATGTGAACACCTCATTTGTGCCAAGACTACCACATAAAGCTTGACATCGCCTTGCTTGAGGATGCTGCTTTTTGCGGGGCAGGCAGGGGGCTTAAGTGCACATTCTTTCCCGTTCCTCCCCCAATCCCGCAAACGACTTTGATTGAATTGAGTAGCCTGTTGGAAGCGTGGAAGCGCCAGTTGTGTCAAACCTAATTATCTTGGGACAAAGCTATTTATTTTGTGACAAACCTAATTATTTAGAGACAGAACCATTCGGTATCTACGAGCTTAATCCCCGATATTTGACTCGAAGACCTGATTTTGGGGTAAAACGCGATCGAGGAGCCCGACTCGCCAGGCTGTCTGGTTTTAAAGAATTAAAACTGTCGCAGAGGAATTGGAACTGTCGCGCAAGCATCCCGGGCGGTGCCTGCAGTGGACCCAACCGCAGCGTCGCGCCTTTCTTCTCGAACGGAATACGCCCTGCACCTGAGCCACGCGTCATGACCGTCGATAGGAATGATCTCACCCTTCTCCTTTACACCTGGTGTTCAGGCGCTCAGGCGCAGTTGATGGATGGGGTAGCTCTGCGACAGTTGCAGTTCGCATCGCCCATACGCTTGAAAATCAGTGATTCCCAATGGATAAGCTAAACTCATGCGCCTGGGCATTGGCCGCTTTCCCTTCGAGGGCTTGCTGACATGAGAAACGAGATATTTCACACGGCTACAATTGGCGGAATTGAGTTTGCTGGCTGGGTTTCATTCAACGGCCCACGCATATCCTCGAATGCAGGTGGTTCTGTAAGCCTTGGCCCTTGCTGCATTCAGCATTTTGTACCGGCCAATGACCACCCGGGTGATAGTCATTACATAGAGGGTTGGTACGTAGTGAAATACACTTCGGAGGTCAAAATTTCACTTCGAGGATTTTCTGAGGCGGATGCACGTCAATTGTCTACCGAATTTGGAATCCCAATGCGGCGCGACTGGTCTGTCCACTCCTCCGATCGCGCAGATTTTTTTGAATCCCATGCATTCGAGGGCTTGAGACTGTGGGTTAGAGATCACCCGCGAAAAGCCAAGCAGATCATGAAGAACACGCAGGAATACCTCCCAGGTTGGTATGAGCGAGCCATCTCGTGACGGTTTCATTAGCCATACGTGGATGGCCAGAGGCAAGTCTCCTGCGACAGTTTTTATTCCCTAGCGCTTGCCAGCCCTGATGGAGATCTGAGCGGTTACGACAGTTTTGCGTTTCCTCAGCCCGGGGCTGAGCATCGCGAAATTCGCAGCGCCCCGGCGACAGCTTTAACTCTCTGAATCCAGTCTGATTACTGTCTCATGGCTGTATTCCATATTCAGTCCAAATGCAGCTTCCGACCCACCCTCCCGGGCTGCTCCACTTGAATGGGCTCCAAGCGATCAGTCATTGTTATCGCAACCGGATCACGCCCATTTGCAGTTTCTTGAAGCTGCCCTACTGAGGACGGTAACGGTGAAGGCGTTGTTTCAGCGCTCGCTTCTCGCGCCACAGTTTGCCCAGAGTTTCCTGAAAAAATGTACACAATGGCCGCCAACAGAAACATCGGGGCCATGACCATTGGCAGGAACTTCATCAACTCGTCCAGACTATCTGCCATGTTTTGTAAACCAGGCGCGGCAAGCGCAATCCCCGGGGAAACCCCAAGCGCCACAAGTAAGGTCATTCGATAGTGTTTTCCGCGCATGGGGCATCTCCGAAACGTGATGCCTCATTCTCCAATCAGCGCGAATTGCGAGGGCCCCAATTAGACCTCCATAAAGGGGCGAACCTGAGGCCCTCCCCCACCAGATTATTACGGCAGAGGGTGCACCCCGCGCTTGCCGTGACGCGGGCCATTCACACCTTAGGTGATTACGCAGAAGCTTTTTCAGGAGCGCTTGGAACATGTGCGGCGATGGATGCCTTTAGGTTATCCCTCACAAAGGCAATCGCTTCCTGCGCAACGACTGGCCGAGCCTCCATCCAGAAGCCAACGGCGGACGGACTTCGCTGAGGGTTGTCACGGCACTTGGAACCACGAAGCAGTAGTGCTACGTCCCCTTGCAGGGAATACCAAGAGTAATTTTGCTTCTCCACATCAACCCAGTAACTCGCGCAGGGCACTTGGAACATCAACTCCAGAACCTTTAGCACCACGGTGGCCAAAGGATCACTCGACGCCTGCAGATGGCTCATCAGCGGGCCAAGCGTACGCAGACGTTCGATTCGAACTCGATTGCCCCAACTGATCAAGCCGGGCGTACGCCCCTGTAGCTTGGGGAGCTCAAGCTTATGGAATCCTTTGCCCTGGAAGGCCAACCAATCTTTAACTTTCTGACCGCACGCACCGCACAAGGTGGCCCGGGCGTAGTTCAGATCACTGCGTAAACCACTTTTATTCCTGTAGTGATACGAGAAAACATCGGAGTGAGCGCATACCCGCTCTGTAAGAGCGCCATGATGTTTGACGGCCATAGGTTCACCACTGATTGCGATTGTGAACCCAGTGTCACTCAACTTTTTAAAGTGCAAGGGGGGGCATTTTGTTGCTTTGAATCGGCCGGTGGAGAGTACTGGTCCACGGCCTTTTCAATACCACCCAGCCCCCTTAGATGGCCTCAAAGAGCGAATACCAGGCGAAAAAAAACCCGCCGAAGCGGGTTTTTACTTGTGGATCCTAGAAATCCCAGCGTACGCGACCCAGCACCGTTTGACCGTCGAAGTCAGTCTTGGTCTGGTAGGTGTAGCTCGCACCCACTGTTACCGCACCGATGCGATAATTGGCACCAAGGGTCGCTTCGTAGCTGTCACGAACAGGCGAAGCACCTGTGGTTACAAATGGGCTACCGCCCAGGACGAATGCCGACGTCGAGGATACTTTGTCACCGATGAAGTCGTGCCAAGCCATCACGGTCGCCTCAGGTTCAATACTCCCCATACCCAGCGGGAAATCGCCTGCAACACGAACCCCCGCCCCTGCCTCACCAACCTCAAAGCGCTGGCCACCGACTTGCAGTGCGGCCGACGATCCGTGCTCAGTGAAGCCGTCAATCTTCACATTGGTGTAGCGGGCACCAGCGCGAGGCTCGACAACCAGATTGTCGAAATGGAAATCATAGCCGCCCAGGACACTCGCCCCCAGCAGGTCGGAGTCATAGCTACCCTTGGCTTGAGTCCCCACGATAAAGCGCTTGGAGTCGTTGTCGTTCTTACCGGCAGTCATGCTCCCGTCCACGAACCAGTTACCAAGCTGGTAGCTGCCATAGAGGGTGAATGCAGAGCCCTGCACTTCCGTCTTATCGCCGCTGTCGCTGGTCACGTTGGTGTTCAGGTAGCTGAACGCAGCACCGATCGTGGTTTGATCGTTGATCTTGCCGTCAGCGCCAATCGCAATACCAGCACTGTTGGACTGGAACCCATCAACACCACCCCGGCTGTTCTGGTCCGAGTTATTGGAAAGAGCCTGAGCCCAGACACCGGTTTCCTTCAGCACATCACCCGACGACAGGCCGGTGCGCAAGCTGCTCACGCGGTTGCTTACTGCCCCACCAACAATGGTTTGGCCTGAGAGCGCAGCCACAGTGCTCCCACCGTTAACCTCTGGGGTCAACTGCTTGGCGATCTTCAGCACTTCCTCGCGGGTTTGCGCGTTGCTCAACGCCTGGAACACCGGGTCGGTTGGCTGCAACTGGCTGAGGATGCTGTTTTTCATGGCCAGAATGGCGCCAGTGGTACCATTGAAAACACTGTCGTTGCCATGCGGGGAACCGCCGTCACCGCCGCCATTGTCAGTGCCACCGTCCGGATCTTCGATGTCGCCGATCTCATCGTCAGTCTTTGCCTGAACGACTGCTTTAACAGTCTTGCCGTCCACGGCGAACTGCTTGACGTTCAACAGATAGGAACTGCTGGACACGGACACGCCGCTATCGGCGATAGAGCCTGCTTTCACCAGGACGTACTCGACGCCTTCTTTTGTCGGCGTAAAGTCAAAAGGCTTTGCCGAAACCGTCACCGCCGAACCCGCGTCGAAGGTTGCTGTACCCGAGACGTCGAGGTAAGCAGTGTTCGGGTCAGTGTCGGTGGCGAGCATCAGATCCATCGCCGATCCGCCTGCCAGGTGCAAATCGCCCTTCAAACTACTTTGAGACGTCCGCAGGTACAGGCGAGCATTGCTGCCGACGTTCAGCGAGCCAGCCTCGATGGACTTTGCAGTGACAATGGAGGACGTGTTCTCCAGGACATTCAATTGGCTAAGGCCAAGGATGTCGCCGGTTACCGATCCACCACCCAGGTTCAGGGTCGTGTGATCACCACCATCAATGGCCGCGATGCTGCCCAGAATGGTGCCTCGACCGGTATTGTTAATTACCAGATCAGACGAGCCGGTGTTGAGGATGCCAACGCCAGATGAGGAAATGGTGGAAGTATTTTGAATGACCGCGGTGCCAAGGTTGCCGTCGGTGTAACCCTGAACGTTGTCGACATAGATGGCGGTCACACTCCGGTCCGGGACGCCTTGTGCGCCTACGGCGTTAATCACACCAGTGTTGACCAGCGGGCCGAACGTCGAGTTTTCGAGCACAGCGCTTCTGGCGCCAGCACCACTGGCGTAAAGGAGGCCAGAGTTGGTAATGCCGCCCTTTACATCTGCCCCTGCCAATTGAAGAGCAATGGACTGTTCGCCGCTGACGGAAATCACTCGGCTGTTGGTTACGGATCCGCCAATCTGATTCTGGCCGTCATTGACGATCCCCAACCCCACAACCGTGTGACCGCTGCCGTAGATTTCATTGGTGTTTGCAATGTTGCCGTCGATGTCCGAGTTTTTCACCAGAATCCCGTATGTGGCCGGGGTCCCTACAGGGAAGACGCGACCGGTTACGGTGATTGTGCCTGCGTTAGACAAGGAGCCGTTGACAGTGCTGGTGTCGATCAACATCCCGATGCTGTTTGGACCGTTGGTTTGAATCTGCCCGGCATTGAGCACATCGCCGTCAACAAGCGCATGATTCAGCGCGAACGAAACACCTCCGTCGGCAAATGCCCGCAAGATGCCTTGGTTGGTGATGGATTTTGTGTCGGTGCCGTTGACTTCGATCAGACGCACCGGATCACCGTTGATGTCCACAAGCGTCAAACCACCGGTGATGGTCAGGTCTTCAGCGACACTGGTATTCCACACTTTTGGTCCGGCATTGGCCTCATAGCTTTCAGCATTGGCGAAGCTGGCCGAGGTCGCTACGGCGATTGCCAGCAAGGAGAGCGGAAGCGAGATACGGTTCATCGTGAGTCCTTGAATGTGCGTTATTTTTTCACGCTGGAAAGGTGAGTGCAGATTCAGAATACCGACGCTTCGTAAACTGCAACCCCCCCATTCGACCCACTTACTTGAACCATCTGAAAGGCCCTCGTTCGGTGTTTTCTTATCGCCCACCCCAGCGTTCTACCCCGGCATTTTTCCGCCCCATGAAATACTTCGACGCGCCTGAAGCGGAGCAAATAAAGAAAAACCCGGCATGGCCGGGTTAAGTGATCAGTGCAGAGTGCAGGTATTGTCAGAAGTCCGCCAAATGCCGTCACGACTTGGTTGGCCTCCACAGCGCAAACAAACTCAACAACCTTTTCATGGCCCCGGGTTTCGGATCAGGCTTAGCAACAACAGGCGCCAGCGTCGCACGATATGCCGCCAGCAAAGCACTATCTCGACGCAGCATGCGAAGTACAGTCTGATTCGCATCAGGAGTCTCCTGACTCAGTGAGTAACCGTAGGTCTCGCTGATGAACTTCGACACAGCTGCACTACGAGAGCGCCCCGCCTGGCAGTTCACAACAATGTCCAATCCGGTAGCGGTCAGCCGGCCGATGGATTCGCGAAGACGATCGGCCTGCGGGATCAGAAAATAGTCGCGGAACAAATGCTCAAATTTGGTCCCAAACATCGCCATTTTTTCTTCGTCGAAATCTCCATCGACGAAGTAATGAAATTCAACACTCTGCCAATGGCTGGCCTCCACTAGGGCTTGATCGTCCTCACCGTCAGAAATGGACAGCAAATGCACTTGGCCTGACGGCCGATACCGTTGCGCGTCAATTCGTGACATGAACTGCACTGTGGGCATACGTTCTCCTTCAGGATTTTCCTGCGCTTTATAGCCAGTCAGCTAAGGATCGCAGGGTGGTTGCATTCCTTGGGTTGAGTTCGGCCCTCTTACAGTCGCCAATTCCAGACTGCCCGGCGCAGTGATTGCAAAAACGCTCAAGTACCGCGGAGATATGGACGGGGACACTCGGCGCCCCGAACTCACGCACTCCCAGGAAAGATCACGGCGGGAACGCTGCGCTCCCGGTGCAATCACGACAGAGGCCGTAGGAGCCTAGACAAAGCCGGGAAGCAGATGCTGGTGACCAACAGCACACGTCGCCCCTGACTTGCAGTTCGAAGGGTCCATGGGAAATTCGGATCACCCTATTCCGAAGACAGGAGCTAAAGATGAATCCCTCCCCCACACGAAGCAAAGAAACCGTGCCCGATGCAGCTTTTCACCTCGATGGAAGTAACAACACGGCTCTGGCTCCAAGCACAGCCCAAAGAATCTACAAGCGAATCCCCTTCTCCCGCCAACCAACACTGGGGTGCTACAACTCAACGCGTGAAGAGTGGCAAGGTGCATACCGAGAAGCACGACAGCGTGCACGCAAAGCGCAGCTGCCGGACGCCACTCAGAGCGGCATTGAGTGGAAGGCCCAACTCATAGTCACCTATGAGCGGGGCTTGTACGTCGATCGCCTGCAGTCACCGGTTAGCGATCGCTTGGCTGAAAAGCAGCTGATTGATGAAATTGTCGGGGAATAGATCCGGCGCAGAGGGCAGTTGGCACCATTAGGAGTTTCACAGCGCCGATTGCCCGGTTCTATCCGATCCACAGCTCGCTCACCGCGGCCCTGCCTAAGGGCACAGGTAGGGGCGAGAATGGCGGGCAATTCCGATCAGGAGACCGGAGCAAGTCCTTTAAAGGCCTCCTCGCAGCGCTTGTTGAGCAGATCCAGCAATGCTTCGGCATCGTTCGCGGCGTCGACACAATCGCGCTCTAACGCCTTGCCAAGGGCTTCCTTGAGCCAGTTGCTGGCGACTGGCGAGTTGAGTACCTCACGAATCTCGTGGTCGATATGTGTGCTCATCCTTCCCCCTCATTGGTCGTGCGCTTTTTGGTTCCGCTAAATTTCCCATAAGCACCGATCCGGCAAGCCTCCATTCACGCCTAAATAGGGTCCCAACCCCGTCGCTGACGAGATGAATCGATCCCCTCCATACTTTGCGGTCGGATGACACGCATTGAAGCTCGACGACATCCGCGTCTCAAACTCCCCGCAAAAAGATTCTTTCCGATTGGCTACTGCCACCCTCCAACCACACGGCGGGATCAGCCAGGTGATCCCCACAAGCGCAGGTTTGACCCGGATTTGTAGCCGGATTGAGGCCTTGCAGTTTAGCGATCGTGAGTACTCTCGAATCATGAAAGGCACAAACGCCGAACCAGATCCCTCATAGGAATGAGAACATGACCGAACACGTCGCCACCCTTAAAGACTCCGATATCCCGGCCAGCGAGTACTCCCTCGATTTCGTGCTCGGCTCCATCAAGGGCGCTCTCGAACGTGGGATGAGCGCCAAGGCGCGCGACCTCTGGATGCCATCGGTAAAAGAGATCGACAAGATCCACGTGATGGATGGTCTGAACGTCCGCGTCAACGACGCCGACTTGCAGGCCCATGTCCGCAAAATTGCTGACAGCATGAAGGTCAACGGCTTCAAAACTTCCAAGCCCCTTGAGGTCTTTGTCGTCGAAAAAGAGGACGGAAGTTCGGTTTGCTATCTGGCCGACGGTCATTGCCGACTGGCAGCATTGCGCATCGCGCTGGCCGAAGGCGCAAAAATCCTGAACATTCCGATCGTCACGCTGCCCACCAAAGGCATTGGCTTGCAGGACATCATTGCTGGCCTGTACACCAGCAACACCGGCAAGCCACTGACGACATTTGAAACCGCACTGGTGTGCAAACGCTTGGCCGGCTTCAACTGGACTTCGGCACAAATCGGAGAAAAGCTGGGTTTCGGCGCTGAGTACGTGGATCAATTGCTCGAAGTTGTTAGTGCTCCAATCAGCATTGTGACGATGATCCAGCAGGGCGAGTGCTCAGTCGGCCTCGCTCTGGACATGCTGCGCAAGCACCGTGGCGGCGCCGTAGAGGTGCTCAAGCAAGGTTTGGAAAGCGCCAAGCGAGCCGGCAAAAAGAGCGTCACGAAAAGCTTCATTGCCGGCGCCAGCCTGGAGAAGGTCGTTAAAAAGCAGGCGAAGCCTTTGTACGACGCTGCCAAGAAAGTGATCGCAGACCCAGGTTTTAAGGGCTTGAGCCCTGAGAACCAGACCTTGATGCAGGCGCTGCTCGACGAAATCAGCAACAAGGAAAAAAAGGCTGACGAAAAAGCCAAAGCCATGGAAGCAAAGGCTGCTGCCGAAGATGGCGAAGCTGCAGCGTAAAGCAAGCTCAACCGGCCCCGTCGGGGGCCCGAAATGCTCTGAATCCCCCGTGCCTCTCCTTTCCCATCGATGCCGCCGTTGAAGGCTTGCATATCCCAGCTTCGTGAGAGCCTTCCTTCAACGCAACTGCAGGAATGCCCTCATGTCTGATCCGCTGAACACCCAGCTAACCAACCGCCGCCCGCTCGAGGATTTTGAGCGCGTAGAGAAATTCCAATCTCTTCAGGCCGGCCAATACTGGCGCGCAATTGCAGCGATTCCGCAAAAGGCAATCGCCCTCGATTCGGTTCTGCTACTGCAGTCAATCAAGTGGGTCGATAACGCCGCGCACACCATTGTCATGCGCGCGCACCCGTCAATATTCGGCACTCGCGAGGAAATTGAAATCCCTCAGCCCGATGGCACAGTTCGCAGGTCCTATGTGAGCCATGGCACATATGACTTCTTGCTGAAGGACTTCCTGCTCCAGTTCGAGTACGAACCCGACGCCGATACAATTCGTGCCGACGAAACCGCCCGCATACACAGCACGATCCAGCAGCTGCAATCAGAACTGATCGTAGCGCAGTCAAACCCGGACATTCTTGCACGTGTGGTCGAGGATCAGCTGCGAGAAAAATCCGAAGCCGCGAGTGAGTCAGATACAGCAGGCGGGGCCCTGGTGCTCTACGACCACTCAGTACGACAAGAGATGTCTCAGCTGGCAACCGGCAGCATTGCCAATGCCTTGGGCAGCGGCATCACGTCCGAGAAGGTACAGGCAATGAAAGCAGTCGCTGAGCGCGAGTACCAGGTGGCCACCATCCAGTCACAGTGGATTCAGGGCAAGACAGCCGAAATTACTACCGTGGTCAAAAAGCTCACCCCCTTTTTTGAAGAGAAGGCCGCGGCATCACTGGCCAAGACGGAGGATATCCGTTCGTATGTCGCCAACCTGATCGAGGGCATCGAGTCCCTAGACCTATATGTCGGAAAATCGGTCGCGGTGCAGACCATCCGCACCGGCAAGCCGGCCGATCCATCCCAGCCGCTGAGTTTTGCTCAGAAGAAATTGATGATGGACGAGGAGTTGGCCGTTTGGGCAGAGGTCGACGAAGACTTTGATTTCACCAAGGAAGAGCTGTTTTTTGACGCCCTGCGAAATCACGATGATCTGGTCAATCAGATTTTCCCGACTGAGCGTTGCGTTCTAGTGATGGCAACTACCCGGCGCGACCTTGATTACGGTGATCGCTGGACCAATCAAGCCAAGAACGATGAGAACCGCAAAGTTTTCCTGATGGTTCGCAATGGCGAAAATGTTCATCGTGTGTTCAGTCCCGTCGAAAGTCATTTAGGCACCGGCCGGCTCTTCCCGTCTCGGGATGACCAAGACCGGATTTTTCGTGGCGTAGACGGATCACAGATCAAATTTGAGGACGTGGCCTACACGGCTCATCTGTCCAGCCATGCACGCTACGCCTTGCACTACAAACGATTCCTGCTGCTGATGTGCGGCCTAGACCACCGAGAGAAATTGTTCGGTGAGTTTTACCCAGGGCCGGAATCGCTGCACTTTGTAACCTTGGACTTCCAGGAGAAGTTCTGCCGCTTTATTCATGACGATGACGGTGAAGGCCTGATCGAGACCACCCCTCGCCAGCCGGTTGCAGAATGGATCAAAGAAAAAAACGCTTACCTCTGCTCTGGTAGCAGGGTCCTGTGCTTGTGGCACGAGCTCATGAATCCCGACACTGCCCCTAGCGCATGTAAGGAACGGCCTGGAGACCATTTTGATCGAGTCTTCAGCCCCTCAAACCCGATAAACCTCAAAATTGCCGCAAGGGTTGCCGATTCGCTCTGCGTGAAAGTTGAGGTGAGCGGTGGCTACGGCTCTAGAGCCCGCAGGTTTGCCTGCAACGTGAATCTCACCTCCTTTGACCGTCGTACCTGGGCATCAGACAGCCTTGCCTTCCTGTGTCTCGATACGGTCGAACCTGAAGAGCTGCGGTGGTACATCCACAACCGTGAGGCTCGCTACAGCCACCTACAGTTCATTCGCTTCTTCAAGCTGGCGCTCGCCCACCTCGAGCAAGAGCGAGCAAGTGAGCAGGATGCCCGTAATCGGATGCTACAGGCCCTTTCCGATGGGACCATTGCCCACGGCGAAGAAGCGCGAGGAATCATCAGTCAAACCGTAATTGCATGGCGTGCAGCAAACCGTGGCAAGCCACTCCCGCAGTTTGTGGATGGCAAGGCCCCCGCGGCGTGGAAAGGCCTCCTCGACCAGATGTACGCACTGGCCGGGAACGGTAAACGCCAGGCCCAAGAGATTGAAGCCTTCGTTCGTCAGTTGGGCTACCAGCCACTAAGGATTGCCCTGACAGGCAACAGCAAATTCGTCGCCTACGCTGCTCCAAAAGACAACGAGCTTGATAATCGACTCGAGCCTCATGCGTGGGTGAATCGCATGGTCTTCGAGCACAGCAAGGGCGTACTGGTAGAAAAGAGCCGGCGTTGGGTCATCCTGCGCCAAGTTGATGCCGCCGAGACGTCCCTACAGGAGTGGAGCGAGATCAATGAGTGGTTGCGAACCTCTGTTTTTAATTCCTACGAGCTCAAGCAAGAGGTTTTGGATGAGGTCGTTGGCCACGCCGGCGAGCTCAAGGCCCTTCTTAGGGGGCAAGATGCGGCATCGCACCGGGTACTGCTCGAGGATTGGTTCGAACTTCGCAGCGAAATGAGTGAAGAAACCAGCATCGTTGCAAGCCCCAACCTGGTGATTCCTGTAGGCGCCTACCTCTATCCCAGCACCAGGAACGTAAACTATATCGGCGCTTGTATTTCAAACCCGTATGGGTGGCTGTACCACAATGCCCCGGATGACAATACCCGAGCTGAAATGCGCCGCCGGTTCATTCGAGCATTTGTCGACAAGGAATATGCGGCCTCACATCATGACCAGCTGATAGCCAACAAATCCCCATGGGGCCTCGCTCAATTATCAGCGGAACACCGACATGAGGGCATGAAACCTCTATCCGGGGCTTATATGAGACCTATGGGCGGTTCTCATCCTGATCCGCGCCTGGCGACTGCGTACGCGAACTGGATGCGCCGAGATGGCAGAGGTTCTCAGGCTTGGCTTGCAGATGGTTGCGTCGATGAAAACGGGAATCTTCAGCTGGATTCGTTGCTTGGCGTGTCACTGCCAGATGACTACGATCCGCGCGATGTGCTTGAAGTGCATGCGTCAACAGCCGATGGCAAGGAAGTACCGTTCGGTAGGTGGTTGGAAATCATTCCTGCAGGTTCTGATTACACGGCAATCAACCGCAATGTTGCAGGGGCAAGTGGTTACTCGTTCACCACCTTACACTGCGCCTCCCACGCCGAAGCGCGGGAGTTGGTTCAAAGTAAGGCCAGGGCTGAGGGAGTTGAAGTCAAACCAGCAGAATTGATTGAGGGAGCGCCTCTACCTGGCAAAGGCTGTGAGCGGTGGATCATTCTTAAGTGATGGGTAGTTGATAACCCTGGTCAGATGAGGGTCTCGCTACCCTTGCTCACGGTAGCTTCTATCGTAGCTGCCATGGCCATGGGGTGGGGCCGAAAGGTTTTTGGAGATGAAACGACCGAGGAAATATTAGCGCTGTGGTAACGCGTGAACGCGGCTGAGGCGCGAATACCTCGCCCCGGCGCAGGACCTATCCGCCGCCATAGGTGCGCTGGGCCGCACTGGTAGTGCCTTCAAGACAATGGTTGATACAGGTCGACCAAAACCGGAAGGGGTGACCTGTGCGGAAGACGCTCACCAGGTGACTGAGCGGTGATTGACCATTCGCGGCCTTTTACCAAAAGAGGGATGATACTCCCCAAATTTTCACGGCGATCATCGCGCGATAAAGCCAGCAGACTTGCGGCCACCTCACCCAACTATTACGTAATACCATCTTACGGACGCAGGCAACTATGACAGTGACACAGCTAACTACCGCCCCAACCGAGACCGATCTAGAAGCAGAAATCCATGCGTCCATAAGGCTGGCCTTTCCCCTTAT
Source organism: Pseudomonas sp. PS02303 (assembly GCF_029959925.1). Lineage (NCBI taxonomy): Bacteria > Pseudomonadati > Pseudomonadota > Gammaproteobacteria > Pseudomonadales > Pseudomonadaceae > Pseudomonas > Pseudomonas sp. PS02303. Next base: position 12,313 of record NZ_JASCOM010000034.1, on the reverse strand, counting down.
GCCAGCTCACGCCATTCGCCATCAAATCCAGTTTCAATTCAAGTTTGGCCATGCTGCAATCAAGGTTGACGGTTCAAAACCCACATCCGCTAGATCGCGGGCCGACGTCCTGCTGTACGTTGAGGACAAGCCGCTGGCGGTGCTAGAGCTCAAAAGGATGAGCGAAGAGCTCCAGCCCGATGATGGTCAACAAGGTCTTTCGTATGCTCGTGCGCTTAATCCAACTCCACCATTGGTGGTGGTCAGCAACGGAATCGAAACGCGTTACCTTGAAACCCACACCGGATGTGTATGGGTAGCGGTCGACAAGGATGCGCAGGCATTTACCGCCTTGATGGACAGCGCCTCAAAAGCAGCCAGGGCAGACCTTAAGCTCGCAATTCAGACTCTCATGGGCACAAATTCTTCCGTCTGGATGCAGGCGGTACTGCATGCCTCCAGTGCGAACATGGAGGAACTGACGGGCGACATTGAGGACACTGATCAGCCTTTCGGCCGAAACTTTCTTATTCCGAGGCAAGCGACATCAGTGGTCGTCGACTTCCTGATGAATAATCAGAAACTCGTTTTGCTCGAGGGGTCGTCACTGGTAGGCAAAAGTAACGTTTTGCGTGAGTTATGCGAGCTGACGGCCGCCAATGAGGTTGGAGCGACTCTCTACATAGAAACCGATACAGGAAGCAGCATTCTTCAGTGCATCGCGGATGCTTTAGAAAGTCACCTGAACTGGCCGGTTACGGTGGAAGAGGCCCGTTATTGGTTGAAACAGGTGTCAGACGCCAATGGCCCCGACCTGATTCTGGCAATCGATGGGCTCAACAGTGACGATAGAGTCGTCCGAAAGGAGATTGAGGACCTCTCGAGTACTAAGTTTGGAAAACATTTAAAGCTGGTGGTGGCACTGGATACAACAGTGGCAAGCAGAATTGTGATCACAAATGGCCGCAACAAATCGCCAATCGGACGCAGAGCGGTGCGTGTTGAAGTAGAGCCGCTGGATAACTATGAATTCCCTCGTGCCGTACAGACCTTGCTCGATAATCGCCTTGTGCTCATGCAGGGGGCGTTTTACACGCCGGATTACCGTCATCCATGGATACTCCGGTCCGTAGCCGCATTGGCGCTGTCGGGCCTTGAAGGTGAAACCCAGGAAACCTTTCTGGCCATCCTGCCAATGCTCAACACCGACCTTATCCAATACGCTCGTGATCGATTTGAGAACATCGATCTTCGTCGTGGCTTCGCAAAAGTCGCTCAAGCCATGATTATTGAATCGAGCGACGCCGCGCGACACCCGACTCTAATTGTCGAATGCAATCGCACATTTGGGATCCGTCGTGCCACGTTGTTGCAGGTGCTGAGCTCTGAGGAATTGAATTTACTTGAGGAAGCGGGTTACCTGAAAGGCGCAATTCATGAGGTTACGGAAGAGCAAATCAGTTACGTACGACAGCCAGCACTTCTCGCCAGCGAGATTGCCAGGGTCATCAAATCCGAAATCCGTAGTCGATCAGAAGAGAATCCTGAGGATGCGGCCACTTGGCTGACTGACGCAGCATCTCGCTTGCCACTTGGGGATGTGATTGCAGCACATGCACTGCTCGAGGCATCAACGGAAGATGAGGGGTTGCCGGTCGGCGTTATGCTTAAACTCCTCACTACAAAACCCCAAAGCAAATCACCGAAGCCAGGCACGACGTACGCTGGCTTACATCCAGGCATTGGCCATATAAAATTTCGTGTCGTTGACGAAACGGTTATTGATCTTTTTATAAAGGGAGTGCCAAAAAGACTTGAACTTGGCGAACCTTTAGGGCGGTTATTCGAGGATGTAACCCCTTGGCAAATTCTTTCTCATGTGTGTGGTGCGCGAACCGAAGTCATGGATGACAGTGGCAACCTGGTCAGGTTAGAACAACCGTTTCTTTTAGAGATCGCCTCAGCGAGTTTCCCGTTGCTCTCATCCCACCCAATGATCACCGGGCAGCTGCCGCATCACGATCTACCTAATGGTGGCTCTGTTGTCTGCCATGACGTTGGTATTGTTGAACCAATCACGCAATCGCTTTTATCGTACCTTAGGGAGGACCTAAACGACTCCAAGGCTTTGGTTGAGTGGGCGTTGACCAGAAAGTCCACCGCCTTACTTGCCCGACTCCACATAGCGCTACTTGAGATTGCTCGAATGACAGACCCTAACTTCGCTGCGTGGGCTCAGGCGACCCTGACTAACCAGATTGTTCCAGAGCTTAAAGAATTGCTGCAATGCAGCGAACAGCACCTGCTTGACATGGGATAGCAGGAGCAAGCAAGGCATCTTTCTAATTCATGGGCAAAAAAAAGCCCGGACAAATGCCGGGCCTTTACTTTTTCCATTTCTCGGTTAAGTGCAGCGACAGCAGTTCTGCACTTCATGAGCAACAGGTACCTATAAGTGGAGGAATGGCATTAAGCCAACGAGAAACCCCATTATGCCAAGGACGCCACCCATCACGCCGAGCCGAGTTGAGAGCCGAATACCAAGATCAGGATGGCTCCAAAACCACTGGTAGACCTCAAAGGTCGACGCCCGTCTGATTTCCAGGTCGACGTCAGTTTTGAATCTGATACCGAGCACATCGACAGCATCGTAATCCAAGGCAACAGCACGCTTGGTAATCGAGATGCCCCCTGGTGTACCCATTGCATACCGAAGAACCCGTGACCCATTTTGTGGATTACAGATGACCACCGCTTCCCGCCGGAAAAACCTTTCACGGTCCAACCGCTTGGAATCGATGTTGCTGTTGTGCAGGCGGACGATGGAGTGTTGCAGACCACAGTCCTCGGGCAGAAGCTGAACGACCGTTTCTATTTTCATCGTCACACCAGCCTTCCGGTGAGACCGGAAATTGCGTGGTGCCCAAGGATGACCGTAGGCGTATAGCGGTAGTGAAACCAAACGACCTCTCCGGTGGCGGCTTCGAAAATCCAGCCTCCTGCCGACTCACGGTGAGCGCGTGCAGCCTCAATGGTTTCAAAGCCGGAAAAAGTTGGTTCTTGCGACATAGTGTGTACCTCCAAATTAGCTTTGCAGGCACACCCACCCTACCGGGAGAGTATGCCCGGTAGGCGAAGAACCCGGGCAGAATTGCCGGGAGATTGAGACGAGAATCAGGTCCTAAATAGACCAAGAATTCCCAACGATACGAAGTGCTGGCAGACGGGCCAGCTTCCCATTTGGGCGCAGTTCATTCTGCAGGCCAAAATCAGAATCTAAGGTAGCTTTGGGGCCGGTCAAAAACAAGCGCTCCAAGCGAGAAGGCTTACTCAGTCAGGCCCCCATAGCCTTACTCGTCGTCGTCGAAGTTATAGCTACCCGGTGCCAGGTTTTCGAATCGCGTGTACTTACCGATAAAGGCCAGGCGGATAAAGCCGATCGGCCCGTTCCGCTGCTTGCCGATGATGATCTCGGCAATACCCTTGTGTTCGGTTTCCGGGTGATACACCTCGTCGCGGTACACGAACATGATCACGTCGGCGTCCTGCTCGATCGCTCCGGATTCCCGCAAGTCGGAGTTTACCGGGCGCTTGTTCGGCCGTTGTTCCAGGGAACGGTTGAGCTGGGACAACGCCACCACCGGGCAGTTGAATTCCTTGGCCAGGGCTTTCAGGGATCGGGAGATCTCGGAAATCTCGTTGGTCCGGTTGTCACCGCTGGAACCCGGAATCTGCATCAACTGCAGGTAGTCGATCATGATCAGGCCGACTTCGCCGTGCTCACGCACCAGTCGCCGGGTCCGGGCACGCATTTCCGACGGGCTGATGCCGGCGGTATCGTCGATGAACAGCTTGCGGTCGTTGAGCAGGTTGACCGCCGAGGTCAGTCGCGGCCAGTCGTCGTCTTCAAGCTGACCGGAACGGACCTTGGTCTGATCGATACGGCCGAGGGACGACAACATACGCATGATCAGCGATTCGCCTGGCATCTCCAGCGAGTAAACCAGAACAGCCTTCTCGCTGCGCAACACGGCGTTTTCCACCAGGTTCATCGCAAAGGTGGTTTTACCCATGGACGGACGGCCGGCGACGATGATCAAGTCGGACGGCTGTAAGCCGCTGGTCTTCTCGTCGAGGTCGGTATAGCCCGTGGACAGGCCGGTAATGGCGTTGTCGGTGTTGAACAGTGTGTCGATACGGTCGATGGCTTTGGTCAGCAGATCATTCACACCCACCGGGCCACCGGTTTTTGGCCGGGCCTCGGCGATCTGGAAGATCTGGCGCTCAGCCTCGTCAAGAATCTCGGCGGCTGTACGGCCTTCCGGATTGAACGCGCTGTCGGCGATTTCGGTGCTGATACCGATCAACTGGCGCAATGTCGCCCGCTCGCGAACGATTTGCGCATAAGCCTTGATGTTGGCGACCGATGGCGTGTTTTTCGCCAGTTCGCCGAGGTAGCCGAGGCCACCAACCTGTGACGTCTGACCTTCCTTGTCCAGTTGCTCAGACAGGGTCACGACGTCGATCGGCGAGTTCTGATCGGCCAGCTTGGCGATCGCACGGAAAATCAGGCGATGATCATGACGGTAGAAATCGCCGTCGGATACTTGATCGAGCACGCGTTCCCAAGCGTTGTTGTCCAGCATCAGACCACCGAGAACAGCCTGTTCAGCCTCGATGGAGTGCGGTGGGACCTTGAGAGCGGCAGTTTGTAGATCGTATTGCTCAGGAGCGGATATTTCGTTCATGGGCTCGTTTTATCTTCATCTGGTGAAATGAAAACCCGTTGCCGCCGGCCCCGGTCGAATTTGCACTGGGGTTGGCTGCTATTGACTGCACGCAATTGACCCCAGAGAGGGCCTACGCGTCAATCAGTGAATTAGATGCGGGACATCACCCGGCCCACTTCGCAGCCGGCAACGAGCGCCACGGGACGCCTGTCCCTTGGGCACGCAGAGCCAAAATTGTTTCACACTTCAAAATTCTGCAAGCGCCTCGCTGATCAGGTACTCCCATTTCCACTGGTGTGGTACCCCATACCTCGTGTTGTCGGGCATGCACGCCGGCGTGTAAGATCGTGTCTCCTTACAGCCACCGGCTGTCCCTTCGGGGCAGGTCAAGCTGGACCTGGGTTCGCCGAACAGAGCACATCAATCCACCCACCGGGGTTCCAAGCCCCTGTCGGGACCTGGAACCTCAAAACGCATGAGGTCTCCATGGAAATTTTCCTTTGGTTTATCGCGATGATCTGGGGCTCTTACCAGTACGAGCCGACATTCCTGCTGCTGCTCGCTTTTATCTGCCTGGCCATCACCTTTGTTCTGTCACGTCTCTTGTGGCGCTGTACAAAACGGTCTAAAGCCAATCTCTGAGATCCCGGACTAAAACCAGGTACTCGTAGAGTCATTGAATCCTTCGCAGTGATCCCTTAGGGCAAAACACTTCGATGTGTTGTTTGTCATCGCGTAAAGCTCAGCTGCCTGCGCTTCGTGAAAAAAACTTAACCGCCAGTGGGGCTATGTCCCTGCGGGGCGTCGCCTCACTCCCCTGTAGGAGCGAGAAAATGCAAGATCCCATTATTGTCTGCGGCCAAACCATTGGCGTGGATTCGTATCTCGGCACATCTGAACAAGCAGAAATTGTGACTCACGCTTTGATTTGTTTCGGTCACGTGCTGAAGGACGGATCAGCCCAGGTCAAGCGGGTCAGTTTCGATGGCTTCGCTGATCGGATCGAACAGTGCTACTCCCTCACCCCGCGTACGACAGCAGTGGTAAGGACTTTGCGCTCGGTTCAGCAGCTGCAAAACTAGATTGTTCCTAAAAAAAAACCGGCGCATATGCCGGTTTTTTATTGCACAAAATTCAGGTCTGGCCGTTGGCTACCCCTTCTGCTCCAAAAGGAGCTCAATGTCACCATTTGCCGCGAGGCCCAGGGCGCGTCGAATCAACAAGTGCTTGCGGTCGGTAAAGTGGTTTACGAAGCCAAGCTTCAGCATGCTGCAAGCGGTCGCAAGGCCGACGACGAACCCACCAACCAGGAGTGACGTGTAGACGCCAACAACCAACAGACCCGCTGCGTTTTCCGACAGTAACTCGTTAAACCGCCCAGGCGAATCGATCGCGAATAACGTCGCGCCCGCGACCAGGAGCAAGGGGGCAAATTGTACGGTAGTTGCCAGGCCGCGCAGAATGCAGCCGGCGACGTTAAGGCACTGACTCAAATACAGGCGCTTGTCACGCTTGGCTTCCTGCTCAAAGGCCTCAACCTGTTGAACTTCCAATTCGCCAACCGAAACCCCATTCATGCTTACCACCCATTTATCCGGTGTCTTCTCCACAACTCATTCCTCATTCCGAGCTTCCGGTCGGGGCGGGACGCATAGCGCCACTTCGAAATGCCAGGTCGTGCGAAGCCATATGCCCCGTCCAACTGGCAACGTCATTTGCTGGTCAATGGCCAGATTCAAGAGGCTCACTCCCGTGGATACCCCGGAGCTCGCCCCTCTCCAATCAGATAGAAATGGTCTCACCTGATTAAAATGCGCAGTGTTCAATCCGCCCCAGATTGCAGGGACGAACTTGCACTGTGGCGAGCAGAGTTAGGGTTTGCTTTGGGATAACGATTCGAAGTCGTGGAAATGAGGAACGCCCAACCCAGATCTTGAAGGTTGAAACCGACCTCGCGAGCCTTCAAGTAGAGGAAGCGCAGTGTTAAGCGGCTACTTCTTGCGGGGTTTGCGCCGTGATTGCTTGTAGTTGTCAACGGTAGCGACTTGAGGCACATGGACGCGCCCAACCCGCGGCGATACCGGCGGGGTCTTGCGCCCCATCTCCAGCTCACTGAACTCGTGAGTCCCGGTCTTCAGATTTTCGAATCGGCTGTACTTTCCAACAAAGGCCAGCCTACAGAACCCGGTAGCGCCTTCTCGTTGTTTGCCAATGATGATTTCGGCAGTGCCCTTGTACTTCGAGTCGGGGTAATACGCCTCGTCGCGGTACACGAACATGATCACATCCGCGTCCTGTTCGATGGCGCCGGACTCGCGTAAGTCCGAATTGAGGGGGCGCTTATCCGGTCGCGACTCGAGGCTGCGGTTAAGTTGTGACAGCGCAACCACCGGGCAGCCGAACTCTTTGGCCAACGCCTTCAGGGAACGTGAGATCTCAGAGATTTCATTGGTCCGGTTTTTCCCGCTTGAACCAGGGATCCTCATCAACTGCAGATAATCCACCATGATCAAGCCGATCTCACCGTGCGCTCTGAAGATTCGCCGTGTCTCGGCCCGCATCTCCGACGGGCTCACACCGGAGGAGTCGTCGATGAAAAATCGGTTAGGCTGGTTGAGCAGGTCGGCGGCCTTAACCAGCTTCGGCCAATCCGTATCCTGCAGTTGACCATTGTTAACCTTGGTCAGATCTATCCCGCCTATCGAGGCAATCATCCGGTTGATCAAGGAGATCCCGGGCATCTCAAGGGAGTAGACAATAACCACCTTGTCGGTCTTAAGCACCGCATTCTCAACGATGTTCATCGCAAAGGTGGTTTTACCCATGGAGGGGCGGCCCGCGACGATGACCAGGTCAGCGGGTTGCAGAGAATCGACAATTTTGTCCAGATCATCGAACCCCGTGCGCAACCCAGCTACTTGGCCCTTTGCGCGCGCCTCAATCTTTTCACGGCCTTTGACCAGGAGTTCGTTGACACCAACGGGGCCGCCCTCTTTGGGCTGCTTTCCGGCGACCAGAAGAATCTTCCGCTCGGCCTCTTCAACGAGGTCTGACGCCGACCTACCCTCCGGATATAGAGCGTGGGCTTGGATGTCCTCGCATGTGGCGATTATTTCCCGCAGCTTTGCTCGCTCTCTGATGACGCTCGCATAGGTTTTTGCATTCGCGCTGGACCAAGTGCTCTTGGCCAGCTCCGTGATGTAGTCGAGGTCAGGTGAGCTCTCAAGCAACCCTTCCAGCACCAACTGGTCTCGAACCGTCACCACGTCGAATGGATGCCCACGTTCTGCCAGCAAACTGATGACGCGAAAAATATGACGGTGATCGCTGAAGTAGAAATCACCTTCCGACACCACGTCCGAAAGTTGTTCCCATACCAAGTTCTCAAGCAGCAGTCCGCCCAGAACGGCTTGTTCCGCTTCCAGAGAATATGGGGCCTGCCGAAGCGCTTCGCTCAGCGAGTCATCCGGCAACGTGGTGGGAGGATTGTTCAAGGGCACCTGCAACGGTCTGGAGGCAGGGTACCCGGCCTCAGTTCTTAACTTCCGATTAACACCGAAAGCTGCTCGCGATTTTGCCACAGTTGAGAGATCTGCAAGCATTTGACGATCCTCGTCCGCTGATCCGTCGACATCCGGACACTGAGCATCGCAAAGCATCGAGCATCATTTTCGTGGATTGGGTCAGCGTTTAGGGGCCAATTAGGGCCCTATCAGACGCTCCCTGGGGCATCCTCACCCCAATTTTCAGACCCCGACAGAGGCAACATATGACTCAACCTATAGAGGTGCTCGACACACTGGTACGCGACCTGGTCCGTGAACAACGAAGCCGGCGCCGCTTCAAGTACGTGATGTGGTTGGGCACCCTAGCTGTCGTCTCGACCACACTGGCAGTCGAGCACTTCACTGCAGACGGTGCTGATGCCAAAGAAATCACGGCACGGGTCGATGTCAGCGGTCCCATCGCCGAGGGCGAAGCCGCCAGCGCTGAGGCTCTGAAGAAAAGCATTGGCCAGGCCTTCGCCGATGCGCGCACTAAAGCCGTCGTGCTGAAGATCAACAGTCCAGGTGGAAGCCCGGTGCAGGCGGGCTATGTGTATGACGAGATCAAGCGCCAGCGCGGCTTGCACACCAATATCAAAGTCTTTGCAGTGATTACCGACCTGGGGGCTTCAGGCGCGTACTACATCGCCAGCGCCGCCGACGAGATCTACGCGGACAAGGCCAGCCTGGTCGGCTCCATCGGCGTCACCGCTGCAAGCTTTGGCTACGTCGGTGTGATGGAAAAATTGGGGGTCGAACGCCGGGCCTACACCGCTGGCGAGCACAAAGCCTTTTTGGACCCATTTCAACCCAGGAACGCTGACGAAACCGCCTTCTGGGGCGAGGTCCTGAGAACAACCCACAATCAATTTATCGAGGCGGTCAAAGCCGGCCGCGGCGACAGGCTGAAGTCAGCGGACCACCCGGAGCTTTTTTCGGGGCTCATCTGGTCGGGCCAGCAGGCAAAGCAGCTTGGTCTTATCGATAAGTTGGGTGATGTGGACTATGTGGCGCGTGAGGTCGTAGGCGCAAGCAAGGTTGTCGATTTCTCAACTAAGGACAACCCGTTCGACCGATTCGCCAAGCGGATCGGTACATCTGCGGCTCAGGAACTCTCGATGTCCCTCGGTTTCTCCGGGCAAAGCCTTCGCTAACAACCACTGACCCCGCGCCAACCGAATCAAGGAACAACCAATGCAATCACCAAGTGAAGATTTAGAGAAACGCTACACAAAATGGCTCATGGCCTATCGCGCAACTCAGGGACTGCTCATCGCCCATGTAGGTCTCTTTTTCTCCAACTTCTTTACCGAATGGAAATCAGCCTACCAATTCGTATATGGCGCAACTATTTGGCCAGCAATTGGTATCGCGCTGGTGCTCACGCTGATTCTGTCTAAAGCATTTCACGCTGCGCATTTTTATCATGCGCTTCTTGCCGAGAACGACAGCCGACCATAGGAAATTACCGCTGCACACAACTCCGCTCAAAGTTCTGGCTTGTGTGCAGCTGCTTAGATGTCTGCGCGTGGAGATAAGCCGTTAGGCCGGTTCATGATCTGGAGTTAGAGCCTTCTCAAGCACCATGTTACCCACGTATTACCCCTTGTTCACAGCCAGTTTCAGACCCTGTTCGGACTCTGGTGACCTCTGCACCAGGGCAAGGATTCCTTCTACCTCCTCCCCTAGAATTTCTTCCTTCTCATTTAATGACTCTGCGATTTGGAGTAGCGCCGGCATAATCTCCACCAGCATTTTTTCACAGGCACAATCAGCGGCTTCAAGCAGCCGGTTGGCTGACTTAACCATTTGCTCTGCTGAGAGCGGGATACTCGCAGCACGCAGAGCACGTGCGCTAGCCATCTGCCCCATGCCGGCCATGCCGAACTCAGCCGCCATCGCGATTGCAATCTCAGTTGCCCGATGGAGATCGTCAGCAGCGCCACTCGATTCATCACCCAGTACAATCCGCTCTGCAACCCTACCCGCCAGGAGCATCTGCATCTCTCGCTCCAGCTGAGTCCTGGTTACCAAACGACGATCTTCTGCGGGAGTAACAAGAGTGACTCCTAGGGCTTGACCACGGGGTAACAGCGATACCTTTTCAAGTTGCCCTAATCCAAGCAGCACATTAGCGACCGCATGTCCCGCCTCGTGGATCGAAACGCGCCTGCGCACTTCGTCAGTCATGGCATAGGCTCCAACCCGTACCTCTCCAATTCGGTGAGTCTCGATAGCCTGCAGCAGGTGCTCCTGCGTGATCGTCCTGGACCCTGCCCGCACCGAACGTACAGCAGCTAGGTTCACCACAGCAGCGATCGCTGCCGGGGTAAGACCGATGCAACGCCGTGATACATCATCAAGATTCATCAGACCGAGATTGTTCAACTTGCCGGTGTACAGCTCCAAGAGTTCAAGGCGCTCGTCATTATTTGGCGGGGCAATTTCTACTATTCGGTCGAAACGACCTTCCCGCAGCATGGCTGGGTCGACTGAGCCGATGAAGTTGGTTGCACCAATTACGTAGATCCCCTCGGTGCTACTAAATCCGTCCATCTCGACAAGCATGCGGTTGATGATCCGGTTGTTCTCGGTAGCTACGGCGTCTCCGCCCTGCGTACGCTTTCCAATTCCGTCCATCTCGTCAATGAAGACGATGCATGGAGTATTCCTTCGAGCAGTATTGAAAAGCTGTCGCACGGTCATAACGCCCTGGCCCACAATCGACTTCGTGAAGTCGCTCCCGGTTGCAGAGATGAAATTCATTCCACATTCTGTGGCCAGAGCTTTGGCCAACTGGGTCTTACCAACACCGGGAGGGCCGACAAGTAAAACGCCCTTTGGTGGACGGGCGCCAGCATCCCGGTAAGCTCGACGCATCTCGCTAGCCTGGATTATGTCGAGCAGAGCTTCTTTAGCACCATGGCAGCCAACCACGTCGTTAAACGTAAGATCAGTACCGCCTCTGTGCACATCGAATGGCAGCAGTGTTTTTAACAGTGGGATGACCATGTAGGCGATCAGTCCAACTAGCAACGTGTTGAATACGATCCCTACGAGCCTTCCAAGGTCAAAGCCCGATAGTGGTACCGAGGTCAAAGGAAAGGGCGCTGAACCTTCCTTCGCGTATTCATTCACTAGACGCTCGCTAACCAGGCCCTTGGCATCGCTCACCGAGTAGCGTTGACCTGCCTGAGTCTTCACATAGACTCGTGTTTGCCCGAGCACTACGCCTTCAACTTTGCCATCCTGCAGATCAGCAAAAAGTTGGGATACAGGCTGAGTCTCTTTTTGCCACTTATGTCCTTGTTCATCCAATTCTACGAGTAACGCCTGTGTTGAGCCTGGGGCAGGTTCATTCGGCGCCTGATAGACCGACCACGCCTTCAACGAAAGCGCCACCACAATGACCGCAACGGAGATGACCGTGCGTTTGAACCATTGCCTGCGCCAAAGGCGCCAGAATTCATTTATCACAAGTTGCTCCAGAGATATATGTGCGTTCCGCAATGGTTCCATACCTCGCTGGAACCAAATGCGGCTATCCGCCCCATTGAACGGGGGCAGATTTATCACAAATCCTGGTAGCTCAAGGTCTGCGCGGGTGCCTGACTTGTATGGCGACTCGCGAGCATCTAGTGACCCTACACGCTAGCAACGTCCACTGACCGGCGCCTGCGAAGAAACAGCATCGCCTCCGGGAGGAGCGGGAGGAGCAGCAAAGTCCCCAACCCTACGAACAGAGCAACCTCCGTGGGCTTACCACCGGCGACCCGTGACTTTGCATAAGCGAGTGGGTACTTGCCCTGTTCCAACTCCACAGCCAACCCTGTTTCACTTACAACTTCCCAAGTGAGGCGCAGAGTTCCTTGTAACGCTCCTCGGAATTTGCAGCGAGCATTCTCCACTGGAAGATTGAGTGCTTGGCAAACCCGGCATTTTTCAAGGTAGTTGTCGCGTCAACCGTCTAACTATGCCGCCATTTTCTCGTTCTGTTGCTCTCGATCCGGGTTCAACAACACGGTGCCGATCGGTTCCCAGTTACGCGTCCGGCCTGAC
>NZ_JASCOM010000349.1:0-5081 GCF_029959925.1 Pseudomonas sp. PS02303 | reverse complement strand
GGCAAGCCTCGCTCCTGCAGGGACCACCGAACCTGTAGGAGCGAGGCTTGCCCGCGAAGCTTTCAAACCTTCAACACTTTCCCGCCAATGGCTACCGCCACCAGCAACACCGCCATCAACCCGAAGGCAAAACTCAAGCTGCTGCCATGGGCGATAAAGCCGATCACTGCCGGGCCCGCGAGAATTCCCGCATAGCCCAATGTGGTAATGGCCGGCACTGCAATGTGCTCAGGCATGACCGTCTGTTTCCCGACCGCGGTGTACAGCACCGGCACGATGTTCGAGCAGCCCGCACCCAATAACGCATACCCGACCAGTGCCGCCTCCCAGGCCGGCGCAAACGTCGCCAATGCCAAACCCGCCGCCGCCATCAGGCCGCCGAACACCATCACCCGCGTCGCGCCCAGGCGTCGGACAATCCGGTCCCCGGTCAGCCGTCCGGCGGTCATGGTCAGCGCAAACGCGGCGTAACCGAGCCCCGCATACGCCGTGTCAATCCCGCGTTCCTGCGCCAGGAACACCGCGCTCCAGTCGAGCGCCGCGCCTTCGGCCAGGAACACGATGAAACACATGCCGCCAATAAACAGCACGATGCCATGGGGCACGGCAAACGCCGGTCCCGAGCTTTCGCTGCCGTAAGGCAACAGGTGCGGCGCGGCTTTGAGCAAGGCCAGCACCAGAACCACGATCACCACCGCCATCGCCCCCAACGGCGACAGACCCAAGCCGAGCAGGGCGCTGACACCTGCCGCGCCGACAATCCCGCCGAGGCTGAACATCCCGTGAAACCCCGACATCATGTTCTTTCCGCTGGCCCGCTCGACGATCACCGCTTGCAGGTTCACCGTCGAGTCCACCGTGCCCAGGCCCGCGCCGAACATGAACAGCGTGGCGATCAATGCCGGTATTGACGACACGGTGGCCAGCAACGGCAATGCCGCGCAAATCAACAACGTCCCCCCGGTTGCCACCCGACGGCAGCCGAAACGCGTGGCGAGCAGGCCAGCTATCGGCATCGCCAGAATCGAGCCCACTCCCAGGCACAACAGCAACAACCCAAGCGTCCCTTCGTCGAGCCCGGCCCGTGCCTTGGCATAAGGCACCAGCGGCGCCCAGGCGGCGATGCCAAGACCGGCAATGAAAAAGGCGATGCGGGTGGACATCTGCTCCAGGCGTCCGGGAACAAATGAGGCTTGGGTATTGAGGCTGGTCATATCGATCCTTGGCAAAAAAACGTCGCACTCCCAAAGGGACAGTGACTGACCCATAGGGTTCGGTCAGCGTCCACAGCGGTTTGCGGTCAGGCAGGGCGACATCCTTGCATAGCCTGACCCTCTGTCGCGAGCGCAGGCCGCGAGTTAATTGCCTGTGCAGGCGACAACGTGTGGATGCTGAAGGTTTGCAGCGATATTTTCCGACGCACTGGCTGTGGTCACGAACGGTTGTCGATCAACGAGCAATAAAACGTGTCACCGAGACGATCTGCGTTCCTTGCACTTGAATGTGCAAGAGCGCGGCAGGAAGGGAGGGCTCGTCGTCGAAACATTCAACAATGACGGTGCTGGCTGTTGTCGCCTGGATCGAAAGGCGCAGCGAGCGGCGTAACAGGCGTTTGATCGCAGCACTCAGGGGGACGGCTGATTTGCCATTGCGCACTTGCTCACAAAACGCCAGCGCTACCTCGCGCGGTGTGGGGGGAGGCGGCGAAACAATTGCGGCTTCGTCAAACAGTCGATTGAGCTGATCGGCCGCAGCCACCGCTCTCGGAAAACCGGCGAAGGCTGAAGCCTGCAGCAATATTCCCGTCAGTTCTGCCGGTGCGAGCCCCGAGGCCAGCCCCGTCTTGAAATGCACACTCAACGGTGGCCCGACCATGCCCGCCGCGACAATCGCAGCAAACGACACCGCTTCACGCAGACGAGGATCCAAGTCAGAACGGTCATGCAAATAACCGTAAACAACACCCACCGCCAGTTCGCCCAGGGCCGGGACCGTTCTGAACAGTGCGCCCAGGCGAGTTGCGCCGTCAGGAACCAGATCGATGAAGGATTTCCGGCCCTCGCTGTATAGCGTTTCCATGGGAGAGATCGGGTATCGGCTGCTCATGTCGTGCCCTCTTTTCAGACCTGCAACGCCAATCTAGAAGGTGCCTCTTGTCTCGCTCTCGGTGCCGCTGGTGAAGCTGACGTTTGGTCCTGGCTGCCAACGCACGGTGTGTGACGCGTCGTTATTGCGCTCGATGCATTTCCACAGGGTGTCTTGATCCGCCGGCACATCAATCGAACCGTTCCATTGGTTCTGCGCAGGCCTGTGGGCCAATGCCACGGCATGACGAGGATCCCAGGCCCCCAGTTCCAGCGACGAGCCCACGGCATAATCGTCGCGCAGCGTGATGAATTCGGCGTTGAAGGTTTCGAACACGCGCGGGTTGTCGGTATTTAGATCGGCGTTGCCATCGAGGAAGGCGTCGCCCTTAGCGCAGGCGCCACAATCATGGCGGCATTCGCTCCGGCCTCTGAGGAACAGCGGTTCATTGCGATTGTTTTCGGCCATGTGGTTGGGTACGACGTCGTAGACCAATTTAACGCCTGCAGTTACTCCGCCGAGTACCAGGGCAATGAGCAGGGACACTAGGGAAGCCCGTTTCATGACCTTCCTCCGAACGTGCATCAGGAGCTTCACTCTGGCCCGGGGGCGAAGGCTTGTCTGCTGTCATAACTGACAGATCTGGCAGACTTGTTCGCAATAAGTGTCGAGGGATTTATAACTGAGTGACTGGAGGAACGCCCGGCTCTTGCTCACACAACGCCCGAACCAGTGGGTCGCGCACCTGCATCAGTTCGAACAGGCCCAGGGCACGTAGCGCCGGCAACGCCTGGAGAATGTCTTGCGTGGCGGCCGTGCGTTGATCCTCGGGTGTCTGGGGATCGATCAGCATCCGGGCATTGATCAGAAAGGCCCCGACCGTGCCTTTGCGCACGACAGTTCCATTGAATTGGCCTTGGTTCAGATCGTCGGGAAGCAGGTCTTCGGCGCGCATGGTTGAGACTCCGGTGAATGAGTGCCCAGACTAATCCGTTGCTCATGGCTAAACTGCGCTATTCGGGTCATTCGATAACGTGAAACTGCCAATGGCTGAACCGCTGATATCTATTGAACAGGCGCAATCCAACGCTGGGCCGCTGGTGATCGCCTCGGTCCTGAACAGTCCCATCGAGCGCACCAGCGCTCCCCACCGGCATGCGCGCGGGCAACTGTTGGGCGCGCGGCGCGGGCTGTTGACGGTGGAGGCGGCAGATCATCACTGGGTGGTGCCGGCGACCCATGCGGTGTGGATTCCACCCGACTGTGTGCATGGCTTGCGCTCCCACGGCCCCTTCCACGGCTGGAGTGTCTACGTGGTCGCGCCGGCCTGTGTCGTATTGCCCGGACAACCCTGCATCATCGCAACTTCAGGTTTGCTTCGTGAGGCCGTCGACCGGGCGGCGACCTGGAGCGAGGGACCGCTGGATCAGCGACAGGAGCGGATCGCTCAATTGATTGTGGATGAGGTCGCCGCGCTGCCCGCCGAGCCCTTCGGTCTGCCGCTGCCACTCGACCCGCGACTGCGGCGGATCAGTCAGGCGCTGGCCGACGACCTCGCCGACAACCGTTCGCTCACCGAGTGGGCGCAATGGGCCGGTTTGTCTGCCAGGACCCTGGCCCGGCGCTTCGTCGATGAAACCGGCTTCAGCTTCAGCCAATGGCGCCAGCGCGCACGCTTGCTGCGAGCGCTGGAGTTACTCGCCGCCGACGTACCGGTGACCACCATCGCCCTGGAACTGGGCTACGACAATGTCAGCGCGTTCATTGCGATGTTCCGGCGAACGTTTGGCGTGACGCCGGGGCGGTATTTCATCGCAGGCCGTTGACGCCTACAGTACGGGCTCTTTTCAAGCTGACTTTCAGGACCGATCCATGACGCCGTTCTACGATGCTCGAGGCAATATCTACGCGGTGCTGACGCCCGACGAGGTGCGTGGTCGCGATATCGATTTGCCGGACCAGGCTCGCGACGCTGCGCAGATCCGCGAGCACTGGACATCGGCCGCTATCGAGGCATTTTGCAGTTGGGCGCCCGGTTCACAGCCATCGGGCAGCAAAGACCATCGCTGCGACGGGCTGCTGGTCGGGCCGTTTCAATCCTCGCCGCCCTTTGATCTGTTGATCGTCAATACCGACGGCACCCTGGCCGAGCGCAGTGGCAATGGGCTGACGATTTTTTCCCAGGCGCTCAGCGAGCAAGGATTGATGCCCGAGGAGCAGGCGTGCCTGCTGCGGGTTCATCACGACAAGCGCGATGCGGTTTCACCGGTGGAAACCACTGTGGACGCCGCTGAGGTCGACGGTGTGCAAGGGTTCTGGCTGGATTTGGGCAAGCCTTCGTTCGGGCCACAAGCGGTGGGTGCGCGCGAGGCTGAACGCGTGACGCTGAACGAGCGCGAAGTCAGCCATGTGCAGCCGTTGTCGGCGCTTGATCCTGCCTGGAACCGCAGCCAGTTTGTGCGCATCGGCAATCCCCATTGCGTGACGCTGCTGACAAATGCCGACGCGTTGCCCAGCAATGAGCAGATGCGAGAATCGCCCTTGGCCCAAGGCTTGATGCGTATCGCCTATGCCGCGCCGACCGGGGCTGGGCAGCCGTGTCCGGCGGGGGTGAATTTGCAATGGGCGGTGCTTGAGTCAGAGGGGAGAGTGGTGGCGCGGGTGTTTGAACGCGGGGAAGGGCCGACGGCGTCGTCAGGCACCAGCGCCAGTGCGGTGGCGTGTGCGGCGTGGCGGGTGGGTTGGGTGACGGCGGGTGAAGTGAAAGTCGTCATGCCGGGCGGCACGGCGCCGGTTTTGTTGGAAGAGTCGGAGGGGAAATTGAGTCGGGTCAGGCTGTTTGGCACGGCGCGGTTGATGGGTTGATTATTAGATAGCCATCGCGAGCAGGCTCACTCCCACAGGGGTTTTGTGATCGGCTCGCCCCCCCTGTGGGAGCGAGCCTGCTCGTGAAGAGGCCCCCCCAGTCAGCGAAATTTCAGAGCTGACCCGCCCAA
>NZ_JASCOM010000348.1:0-5085 GCF_029959925.1 Pseudomonas sp. PS02303 | reverse complement strand
GGGCAAGCCTCGCTCCCACAGGTTATGCGTCGTATACAAGATCTGCGGCCAGCATAAACCCCTGTGGGAGCGAGGCTTGCCCGCGAAGAGGCCAGACCTGCCTACACCAGACTCTCGCGCACCATCTCCAGAAACGTCGCCACCACCCGCCGTGAACTCTGCTCGCGCAGGCACACCAGCGTCTCTGTCAGGCGCCGTGTGCAATCGGTAATCGGCAACGCACACACCCGCGAGTCCGCGCCAAACTCGGCGGCGGACACCACGCCCACCCCGATCCCCACGACCACCGCCTCACGCGCCGCTTCCCGGCCTTCAACCTGGATCGCCGGGCGGATGGAAAACCCGGCCTGGGCCATTTCCTCTTCCAGTGTCTGACGCGTCACCGAACCGATTTCCCGCAGCACCAGGGGCGTGTCGTGCAAATCCGCCAGGCAAATCGATTCGCGATCCGCCCACGGATGATTGTGTGAAACGAAGGCCACCATCGGGTCATTGCGCAGCGGCAGCGAGATCAGCCGCACGTCACTCACATCCCGGCCGAGCAACGCCAGGTCGGCCTGATAGTTGAACAGGCGAAACAGCGATTCGTCGGTGTTGCCGGTTTCGATTTTTACGCTGATGCCGGGGTAGCGTTCACAGAAACGCGCAATCTGCGGCAGTACGTGCACCGGCGCATCCACCGCGAGAATCAGGCTGCCGGTCTGCAAGGCCCGGGAGTCATGCAAGAGTTCCTGCGCCTCGTCCTCGATGACGAACAGGCGCTGGGTAATGCTCAACAAGCGTTCGCCCAGATCCGTCAGGCGCACCGAGCGTTTGTTGCGGTGAAACAGCAACACCCCGAAGCGCTCTTCGAGCTTGCGCACTTGGTCGGAAATCGCCGGTTGCGTAAGAAAAAGCCGCTCGGCGGCTTTGGTAAAGCTTCCGTGGACGGCCACGGCGTGGAAGGCTTTGAGTTGGGCGTGGGAAACCGACATCGAAACCTCCAGTAACAAGTCGAGCCTATATTGGAAATACGATAAATCGATTTCACTTATTAATCAGTAATTGTTTTTATCGAACTCAGCCCCGGTGACTGGTCAGTCGAACAGCGTCGGTGGCCATGAGCCTGCGCGTGCAGTTACAGGCCTCATCTGACCGGTATCGCCTCAGGGAAGCAGCGGTATCGAAGTGCTCAACAATAAAAAAACAGGCGTTATTTCTCAATTTCTGCCGGCACACTCACACCCTGAGGTCAGAAATCACAATGAACAATTCCATCGGCACCATCAAGCGGTGGCGCGTGCAGATCTTCGCGATCACCTGGCTCGCCTACGCCGCTTTCTACTTCACCCGCAAAGCCTTTTCCGTGGCCAAACTGGGGATCGCCGAAGACCCCACCTTCATGCTCGACAAAATGGCCATGGCCAACCTCGACGCCCTCTACCTGACCGCCTACGCCTTCGGTCAATTCACTTGGGGCATCCTCGCCGACCGCTTTGGCCCTCGGGTCGTGGTGCTTGGCGGATTGCTCATTTCCGCAGCGGCCGCCCTGGTGATGGGCAGTTTCGCGACGTTACCGATCTTTGCCACCTGCATGCTGATTCAAGGCCTGGCGCAGTCCACCGGATGGTCGGGGCTGTGCAAGAACATGGGCAGTTTTTTCCCTGCCCGGCAGCGCGGAAGGGTGCTGGGGCTGTGGAGTTCCTGCTACGCCTTTGGCGGTCTGGTGGCCTCGCCGTTTGCCGGCTGGTGGGCGTATACGCTCATCGGCAGTTGGCACGCGGCGTTCATTTCCAGTGCGGCGGTGGTTGGGCTGGTCGCCGTGCTGTTTTTTATTTTCCAGCGCAATAAACCGCAAGACGTCGGCTTGCCTGCAGTGGAGCTGGAACTGACAACGAAAGAGGCCTGCGCGCAAAGCAAGACCAGCGTGCTTGAACCGTTAAAGGAAATCCTGCGCAACCGCACGGTGCTGGTATTGGGCCTGGCGTATTTCCTGTTGAAACCGGCGCGCTACGCGATTCTGCTCTGGGGGCCGGTGATCGTCTTCGAGCAGATGCCCTCGGTGGGCAAAGTGGGCGCGGCAATCATTCCTACCGCGTTTGAACTGGCCGGGCTGCTGGGGCCGATCCTGCTCGGGCTGGCCTCGGACAAACTGTTCGGCGCCCGGCGCATGCCGGCCTGCGTGATCAGTCTGTTGGCATTGACCGTTTCCCTGGCGCTGTTCATGGGCGCTCTGCACACCGGCAGCGTGTTGTGGGTGGTGGCGCTGCTGTTTGTCATGGGCCTGACCTTGTACGGGCCGGATTCGATGATCAGCGGGGCGGCAGCGATTGATTTCGGCACCGCCAAGGCGGGCGCCACGGCCGCCGGGTTCGTCAACGGTTGCGGCTCGGTCGGGGCGATTCTCGGCGGATTGCTGCCGGGTTACTTTGACTCGGTCACCGTGTTCATCGTCTTCGCCGGCTGCGCATTGTTTTCCGCCCTGGTGCTGATCCCCCACTGGAACAGCCGTCCGGCTGGCCTGCGCGTCGAAAGCGCTTCCGTGCCTAACCAGGCGATGACCGTAAAACCCCTGCGTACCTGAGGAAAAACCGATGAGTCCTTTCTGGCTGAAACAGGCGCTGGAGGCCTGGTCCTGCGTGCCGTAAAAACATACAGGAACCTGCAGGAGCGAAGCTTGCTCGCGAAAGCGCTGTGGATGTGCGCCTGACCAGGTTCGCGGCGGCTGGCAAGGCTGACAAGGGCTGATCAGTCCCGACGGTTGACCAGCCAATCGAGCAACAGAAGGCCATCGCTGCGTGGCTGGCGAGTGGGTCGAGGCGCTGGCGGGTTGCTCGCCGCCGCACACAACACAGGACGATCCGGGTCGCTGTCGAGAAAACTGATGAGCACGTCGGTGCCGGCGAGCGGCAGCCTGGACGGATCGATCCGACCGTCCGGCGCGGCGAGGGCCACGGGTAGCCAGAGACCGGTGGATTCCTTGTCGTCGGCTTGCGCGGTGGGCCACAACCGGACCTCAATCCGCCCTTGAGCATCCAGCACCGCGGGTTGCCCGACAGCGCCCAGCACTCGCGCCTTCTGATAGCCCGGAATGCTCGGTCTGGCCTGTGTGAGCGCTGGCCGGAACACCGTGGACCACGGAATCGCGCTGAACTGATTGCTGTAACGCCGGAGCTTGTCGGCGGTGTCCTCGGCGAGAATCGACGGCTGTCGGCCCTGATGCCGGATCTCGGTCAGCAGCCATTGATCGTTGAAGTTCGCGATGGGATGTTCCGACACTTGCACGATGCATCCGCCGCGCAAATCACTGTGATTGCTTTGCCCCTGAATCTGCCGATGCCGGCAGCGCAGCCGTTCCAGTGATCGACGGCTCGATTGCTCGCGCTGGAGCTGTTGCGGTGCAGGCGAGGCATGGCGCTGGAACAACTCAGTGATCACCGGCACGCTGGCGGGGTCGGCCGTCTCGCCGTGAAAGGGCATCAGCAGCGGTTCCTGGGGAAAGCTCAGGCTGTCATCCGCCAACACCAGCACATGGCCGTCGTGCTGATGTTCAAGTGATAGTGGATGCCTTCTTCTTCGCAGAGCCGTTGCAGGAACGCCAGGTCGGTCTCATCAAACTGAATGCAGAACGGTCGCACCGCATAGCGTCCGTTGGGCAGTTCAAAACGGAAGCTGTCTTCGGTGATCGCGTTTTCGCTGAGCAACTGGCGCAGGATGGCGGGCGCGTCGAGTTGATGAAAAACCCGCCGGCAAGGGTGTCGGTCCAGTTGCTGCAGCCAGGGCACCAGCACCAGATGGTAGCCGATTCGGTGCGGGCCACGGTGCTCGCGACTGGCGCTGTGCAAGATGCCGTGAATGCCGCTGTCACCCCTCAGGCTCAGGAACGCCGGTTGCTGCAGCAACTGCTCGAGGTTCATGGCGGGTGCCAGGCCGATTACTTCGATCTCGAAACGATAGGGCTGGTTGAGACTTTCTCGGCCACTGAACTGCAACACCTGCAGAGTCAATCCACTGTCCAGGAGGGTCAGGGTGTAGGGACTTTCCTTGTCGTTGTGCATCGAACGCGCTTCTGCCATGGAATATGGGCGCAGAGGGTACGAAACCACGGACCTTTATGGTCACCGCAAGTGAACATTTCAGAATCGCCCTACAACCGCCGGTGAAGAAGTCGATTGGTCATGCCGGTGAGCCGGGTGGATTTTTTGGTCGATTGCCAACTTTAGGCCGTATAAACTTGCGCAAAGCGTCGGCCAATAGATGTCTCGGCGCCACAGATAAGAGAGTGAGTAATGGGCGCACAGTGGAAGGTTAAACACAAAGAAGCGGCATCTAACGCCAAGGGCAAGATCTTCGGCAAATTGGTGAAAGAAATCACTATTGCTGCCCGCAACGGTGCCGATACCGCCACCAACGCACACCTGCGTCTGGTGGTCGAGCAGGCGAAAAAAGCCTCGATGCCCAAGGAAACCCTGGATCGTGCGATCAAGAAAGGCGCGGGTCTGTTGGGCGAAACCGTGCAATACCATCGTGTGACGTATGAAGGTTTCGCTCCGCATCAGGTGCCGCTGATCGTTGAATGCGTCACCGACAACATCAATCGCACCGTCGCGGAAATCCGCGTGGCTTTCCGCAAGGGCCAGTTGGGCGCTTCCGGTTCGGTATCGTGGGACTTCAACCATGTGGGCATGATCGAAGCGTCTCCGGACAGCCCTGACGCCGATCCGGAAATGGCTGCGATTGAAGCGGGAGCCCAGGATTTCGAGCCAGGAGACGAAGAGGGCACGACCCTGTTCCTGACCGACCCTGCGGACCTGGACGCCGTTCAGAAAGCGCTGCCTGAGCAAGGTTTTACCGTGTTGTCGGCCAAATTGGGGTATCAGCCAAAAAACCCGGTAAGCGGTTTGAGCGATGAGCAGATGGCTGAAGTCGAGGCGTTCCTGGAAGGCCTCGATAACCATGATGATGTGCAGGATATGTTTGTGGGTTTGGCGGGTTAAGCCGAACCGGTTGTAATTCTATTTGTGGCGAGGGAGCTTGCTCCCGCTCGGGTGCGCAGCAGCCGTCGTTTTTGGGACGGCTGCGCCGTCCAGCGGGAGCAAGCTCCCT
>NZ_JASCOM010000347.1:0-5099 GCF_029959925.1 Pseudomonas sp. PS02303 | reverse complement strand
GCCTCGCTCTTACAGGGTCTGCGTTAAACCTGTCGGAGCGAGGCTTGCCCGCGAAGGCGCCAGACCAGACAACCAAGCCTTATCAGGCTGTCTCTGGTCGATAAGCCCGCATAAACAACCCCACCACTTCCCGTACATGTTCCTCGGCCGCATCGCCCGTCACCGGCTCTCCGCAGCCATACAGCAAGCGGAAATTGCCCGCGCCCTTGAGCAGGCAGAAGAAATGCTCGGCCGCATTGCGCGGTTTATTGATGCTCAACGCGCCGCTCTGATCAACCTTGGTCAGCAACCGCTCCATGCCATGCAACATGCGTTGCGGCCCGGCCTCGAAGAAGATCAGTGAGAGTTTCGGGTCCTGGCTGCCCAAGGCCATTATCAGCCGATGCAGGTTCACCGATTCATCGCTGTTGATCAGCTGGTGAAAGCCGCGTGCGATGTTCAGCAGCACCGTTTCTACCGAAATGCCGTCCGGCAACTCGAAAAACAGTGTGGGCAACTGCTCTTCGCACTTGGCGATCACGGCGGCGGAGAACAGCGTCTCCTTGTCGTTGAAATGGCTGTAGACCGTCAACTTCGACACGCCGGCTTCAGCCGCCACGGCATCCATGCTGGTGCTGGCGTAACCATTACTCAGAAACAAAATTTTCGCCGCATCGAGGATGGCCTGGCGCTTGGCCAGATCCTTGGGGCGGCCCGGGCCGTTGGGTGCTGAAAGATTGTTCGACATTCTTCGCTTTAATACTGGACTGGTGAGTTTGCTATTAATAACATACTCGCCAGTATAATTATTCCAAGCACCATTAGCGAAAGGTCCTTCACCATGTTCCGCTATGCCTTGCCCCTCGCGTTGCCAGTGTGTCTGGCGTTTCTATTGTCTGCGTGTGGCCACGAAGAGGCGCCGAAAACCACTGTCCGCCCGGCCATGGTGGTACAGCCAGAGCCTTCGGCCCAGGCAATGGAAAGCTATCCGGGTGAAGTGCGGGCTCGTTATGAGCCGGACCTGGCGTTTCGCATCGGCGGCAAGGTAAGTCGACGACTGGTAGAAGAAGGGCAACGGGTCAAGGCCGATCAGCCTTTGGCCGAACTCGATCCCCAGGACGTGCGCCTGCAACTGGAAGCCACCCGTGCCCAAGTGGCCGCCGCCGAGGCCAATCTGAGCCTGGTGCGCGCCGAGCGTGATCGCTACAAGACGCTGATGGACCGTCAGATGGTCAGCCGTTCGCAGTACGACAACGCCGAAAACCTTTACCGATCCGGTGAAGCACGCCTCAAGCAAATCAAAGCCGAATTCAACGTCTCCACCAATCAGGCCAGCTACGCGGTGCTGCGAGCGCCTCAGGATGGCGTGGTGGCCAAGCGTGCGGTGGAAGTCGGGCAAGTGGTGGCGGCCGGGCAAACCGTGTTCACCCTCGCCACCGATGGCGAGCGTGAAGTGTTGATCAGCTTGCCGGAGCAGAGCTTCGGCCGCTTCAAGGTTGGTCAGCCCGTCTCGGTAGAACTCTGGACCCAGCCCGATCAGCGTTTTGCCGGGCGCATCCGTGAGCTGTCGCCGGCTGCCGATCCAAAGTCCCGCACCTTCGCTGCCCGGATTTCATTCACCGGCGGCAAGGTCCCGGCCGAACTCGGCCAGAGCGCCCGGGTGTTCGTCCAGACAACTGAAGTGATACCGCTGTCCGTACCGCTATCGGCACTGACGGCGGAAAACGGCGCGACCTATGTCTGGGTCGTCAGTGCCAACAATACCTTGAAGAAAACCCCGGTCCGGGTCGGTGCCTTCGGCGAAAAAACCGTCCCGGTGCTCGAAGGCCTGAATGCCGGCGACTGGGTGGTGGCCGCTGGCGTCCATGTTTTGCTTGAAGGGCAGCAAGTGCGCCCGGTGGATCGCTCCAACCGCGTGGTCAATCTGGCGGACAAGGAGTAATCCCCGATGGGTTTCAATCTTTCCGAATGGGCGCTGCGCAATCGCCAGATCGTACTGTTCCTGATGCTCTTGCTGGCTGTCGTCGGCGCGCTTTCCTACACCAAGCTCGGCCAGAGCGAAGACCCGCCGTTCACCTTCAAGGCCATGGTGATCCGCACCAACTGGCCGGGCGCCACGGCGCAGGAAGTCTCGCGCCAGGTCACCGAGCGCATTGAAAAGAAACTGATGGAAACCGGGGAATACGAACGCATCGTGTCGTTCTCCCGTCCGGGCGAATCCCAGGTGACGTTCATTGCTCGTGACTCCCTGCATTCGGTGCAAATACCGGACCTTTGGTATCAGGTTCGCAAAAAGGTCAGTGACATTCGGCATACGTTGCCGCCGGGCATCCAGGGGCCGTTTTTCAACGATGAATTCGGCACCACCTTCGGCAATATCTATGCGCTGACCGGCGAGGGATTTGATTACGCGGTGCTCAAGGATTACGCCGACCGCATTCAGATCCAGCTGCAACGGGTGAAGGATGTGGGCAAGGTCGATCTGCTCGGGCTGCAAGACGAGAAGATCTGGATCGAACTCTCCAACGTCAA
Source organism: Pseudomonas sp. PS02303 (assembly GCF_029959925.1). Taxonomy (NCBI): domain Bacteria; kingdom Pseudomonadati; phylum Pseudomonadota; class Gammaproteobacteria; order Pseudomonadales; family Pseudomonadaceae; genus Pseudomonas; species Pseudomonas sp. PS02303. The sequence continues at coordinate 2,588 of NZ_JASCOM010000347.1, read as the reverse complement.
GCTTGCCACGCTCGGTCTGCCATTGGCCGCCGTGCAGCAAGCCCTTGAAGAGCAGAACGCGGTGTCCACGGCCGGGTTCTTTGAAACCACCAGTGAGCGATTGCAGCTACGGGTCTCGGGGAATTTTCAGACAGTCGACGAGATCAAGAACTTCCCGATTCGCGTCGGTGATCGCACTTTCCGTATTTCCGATGTGGCGGACGTGCGTCGCGGCTTCAACGATCCACCGGCGCCGCGAATGCGCTTCATGGCGGAAAACGCCATCGGTCTGGCCGTCGCGATGAAGGACGGCGGCGACATTCTGGTGTTGGGCAAGGCGCTGGAGATCGAGTTTGACCGCATCCAGAAAAACCTTCCGGCCGGCATGCAGCTGCGCAAGGTTTCCGATCAGCCCGCAGCGGTGAAAACCGGTGTCGGCGAGTTCGTTCAGGTGTTGGTGGAAGCCCTGGCGATTGTGTTGCTGGTGAGTTTTTTCTCCCTAGGTGTGCGCACCGGCATGGTGGTGGCGCTGGCGATTCCGCTGGTGTTGGCGATGACCTTCGCCTGCATGTATTACCTAGGCATCGGCTTGCACAAGATTTCCCTCGGCGCGTTGGTGCTGGCCTTGGGCTTGTTGGTCGACGACGCAATCATCGCCGTGGAAATGATGGCGATCAAAATGGAGCAGGGCTTCGACCGCATCAAGGCCGCCAGTTACGCCTGGACCAGCACCGCGTTCCCGATGCTTACCGGCACGCTGATTACCGCCGCCGGATTCTTGCCCATAGCCACGGCGCAATCGGGCACTGGGGAATACACGCGCTCAATCTTCCAGGTGGTGACCATCGCGTTGCTGGCTTCGTGGATTGTGGCGGTGGTGTTTGTGCCGTACCTGGGGGAAAAACTCCTGCCGGACCTGGCGAAGATTCATGCCGCCAAACATGGCACGGGTCAGCCCGACCCTTATGGCACGCCGTTCTATCAACGGGTCAGGCGCTTGGTGGAGTGGTGCGTGCGCTGGCGTAAAACTGTCATCGTGCTGACCGTGGTGTTGTTCATCGGCTCGATCGTGCTGTTCCGCTTTGTGCCGCAACAATTCTTCCCGGCCTCGGGTCGACTTGAATTGATGGTCGATCTGAAACTCGCCGAAGGCGCGTCCCTGAGCAACACCGCCGACGAGGTTAAACGCCTTGAAGCCTTGCTGAAGGATCACGCCGGTATCGACAACTACGTGGCCTACGTCGGCACCGGTTCGCCGCGTTTCTATCTGCCGCTGGATCAGCAACTGCCGGCGGCCAGCTTTGCTCAGTTTGTCGTCCTGGCCAAGACCATCGAGGAGCGTGAAACCCTGCGCACCTGGCTGATCGAAACCCTCAACGAACAATTCCCGGCCTTGCGCTCTCGGGTCACACGCCTTGAAAACGGTCCGCCGGTTGGCTATCCGGTGCAGTTCCGGGTGACCGGTGAGCACATCGAGGAAGTCCGCGCATTGGCCCGCAAAGTGGCGGCCAAGGTTCGCGAGAACCCGCACGTGGCGAACGTCCATCTGGACTGGGAAGAACCGAGCAAAGTCGTCTACCTGAACGTCGATCAGGACCGCGCCCGGGCCTTGGGCGTGAGCACGGCGAACCTGTCGAAGTTCCTGCAAAGCTCCCTGACGGGGTCCAGCGTCAGCCAGTACCGCGAAGACAACGAGTTGATCGAGATCCTGCTGCGCGGCACCCTGCATGAGCGCACCGAACTGTCGTTGTTGCCGAGCCTGGCGGTGCCGACCGACAACGGCCGCAGCGTCGCGCTGTCGCAGGTCGCGACGCTGGAATATGGCTTTGAGGAAGGCATCATCTGGCACCGTAATCGCCTGCCGAACGTGACGATTCGCGCCGACATCTACGGCAAGGAACAGCCGGCGACGCTGGTGCAGCAGATCTTGCCGACCCTCGACCCGATCCGCGCCGAATTGCCGGACGGTTACTTGCTGGACGTCGGCGGCACGGTGGAAGACTCGGCCCGTGGCCAGAACTCGGTGAAGGCCGGCGTGCCGCTGTTCATTGTGGTGGTGCTGACCTTGCTGATGCTGCAACTGCGCAGTTTCTCGCGCACGGTGATGGTGTTCCTGACTGCACCGCTGGGTCTGATTGGCGTGACGCTGTTCCTGATGGTGTTTCGTCAGCCGTTCGGTTTTGTCGCGATGCTCGGGACCATCGCACTGTCCGGGATGATCATGCGTAACTCGGTCATTCTGGTGGACCAGATCGAGCAGGACATCGCCGCCGGGCTCAAACCGTGGCAAGCAATCATCGAAGCCACGGTGCGACGCTTCCGACCAATTGTGCTGACCGCGCTCGCGGCGGTACTGGCGATGATTCCGCTGTCTCGCAGCGTATTCTTTGGGCCAATGGCGGTAGCGATCATGGGTGGGTTGATCGTGGCGACCGCGTTGACGCTGCTGTTTTTGCCAGCGTTGTATGCGGCGTGGTTCAGGATCAAGAAAGAGTCGGTGTAATCTCGGCGGCCTTCGGGCCGCCCGCTCTCTTGCTGACGTTCACCGCTCTAAATTGTGGGGGCGGGGCCGCGCGCGGGGGGGGGGGGGGGGGGCCAAAAAATTTGCA
>NZ_JASCOM010000346.1:0-5136 GCF_029959925.1 Pseudomonas sp. PS02303 | reverse complement strand
AGGCTTGCCCGCGAAGCTTTTAGCGCCAGTGATGACGCCTTCGCGGGCAAGCCTCGCTCCCACAGGTTTTTTGTGTGGTCTGAGGAGTGGGGTTACAAACCCACCACATCCTCTGCCTGCAAGCCTTTCTCGCCGGTCACCACGGCGTATTCCACCTGCTGACCTTCAGCCAGCGAGCGATGCCCTTCGCCGCGGATCGCGCGGTAGTGCACGAACACGTCCACCCCGTCCTCGCGCTGAATGAAGCCGTAGCCCTTGGCGTCGTTGAACCACTTCACATTGCCGGTTTCGCGCGTAGCCATGAATCGATACCCCCTTCTTTTTATTGTTGAGGCGCCGAGTATATGACAGGCGCCAAAACTCTCAACTCAACTTTACTTACCCGCTTTTTTGCCGATTTTCGACGAATACGGCACACTATCGGCCGCCCGAGCAATTGCTTGGTTTTACTCACTCACGCAGAAGCCGTATGACCCGTTCCCCGTTCCGCCGTCTTGTTTTTGGCACCCTGCGCCGACTGCTCTATCTCTGGGTTCGCTCGGAGACGATCAACCAGTCGTCGTTCACCCTCAACCTCGACCGCAGTCGTCCGGTGTTCTACGTCCTGCAAAACCCTTCGCTGACCGACCTGGCCGTGGTCGACACCGAATGCAGCAAAGCCGGCCTGCCCCGCCCGGTGCTGCCTGTGTCGGTGGGTAATCTGGTGGAACCCGCCGCATTTTTCTACCTGACACCGGAACCCGACTGGCTCGGCCGACAGGACAAACGTGGTGCGCCGCCCGCCCTGACCCGCCTGGTCAGTGCCCTGAGCCAGAACGCCGCCGAAGACGCGCAGATCATTCCGGTCAGCGTGTTCTGGGGGCAGTCACCCGACAGCGAATCGAGCCCGTGGAAATTGCTCTTCGCCGACAGTTGGGCCGTTACCGGTCGCCTGCGTCGATTGCTGAGCGTCATCGTGCTGGGGCGCAAGACCCGCGTGCAGTTCTCGGCACCGATTCACTTGCGAGAGCTGATCGACCATAACAAAGGCCACGAGCGCACGGTGCGCATGGCCCAGCGGATCCTGCGGGTACACTTCCGCAACCTGAAAGCCGCGGTGATCGGCCCAGACATTTCCCACCGTCGCAACCTGGTCAAAGGCCTGCTCAATCAACCGCTGGTCAAGCAAGCGATCCTCGACGAAGCCGAGCGCGAGAACATCTCTCCGGAGAAAGCCAAGGCCCAGGCGCTGCGCTATGGCAACGAGATCGCTTCGGACTACACCTACACCGCGATCCGCTTCCTGGAAGTAGTGCTGAGCTGGTTCTGGAACAAGATCTACGACGGCATCAAGGTCAACCACATCGAAGGCGTGCAGAAAGTTGCCCAGGGCCACGAAGTGATTTACGTGCCGTGCCACCGCAGCCACATCGACTACCTGTTGCTGTCCTATTTACTGTTCCGCAATGGCCTGACCCCGCCGCACATCGCCGCCGGGATCAACCTCAACATGCCGGTGATCGGCAGCCTGCTGCGTCGTGGCGGCGCGTTCTTCATGCGCCGCACCTTCAAGGGCAATCCGCTGTACACCTCGGTATTCAACGAATACCTGCACACTCTGTTCACCAAAGGTTTCCCGGTCGAGTACTTCGTCGAGGGCGGCCGCTCGCGCACCGGGCGCATGCTGCAACCGAAAACCGGGATGCTGGCAATTACCCTGCGCAGCTTCCTGCGTTCATCGCGCATGCCCATCGTGTTCATTCCGGTCTACATCGGCTACGAGCGTGTGCTGGAAGGCCGAACCTACCTCGGCGAACTGCGTGGTGCGAGCAAGAAGAAAGAATCGATCTTCGACATCTTCAAAGTCATCGGTGCGCTCAAGCAGCGTTTCGGCCAGGTGGCGGTGAACTTCGGCGAACCGATCAAACTCGCGGAATTCCTCGACAGCGAACAGCCCGACTGGCGTAAACAGGAACTCGGCCCGCAGTTCAAACCGGCCTGGCTCAACGAAACCACAAACCGTCTCGGCGAAAAAGTCGCACAGCATCTGAACGAGGCGGCGGCGATCAACCCGGTCAACCTGGTGGCCCTGGCGTTGCTGTCCACCACCCGCCTGGCGCTGGATGATCGCGCCATGGCGCGGGTGCTTGATTTGTATCTGGCGCTGTTGCGCAAGGTCCCGTATTCGCCGCACACCACGCTGCCGGACGGCGACGGCCGGGCGTTGATCGAGCATGTGAAGGACATGGACCTGTTGTCCGAGCAAAGCGATGCCCTGGGCAAGATTTTGTATCTGGACGAGCAGAACGCCGTCCTCATGACCTACTACCGCAATAACGTGCTGCACATCTTCGCCCTGCCCGCCTTGCTCGCGAGTTTCTTCCAGAGCGCCTCGCGCATGAGCCGCGAACAGATCCTGCGCTACACCCGGGCGTTGTATCCGTACCTGCAATCGGAGCTGTTCATTCGCTGGTCGCTGGACGAGCTGGATGGCGTGATCGATCAATGGCTCGAAGCGTTCGTCGAGCAAGGGTTACTGCGTTTCGAGAACGACGTGTACCTGCGCCCGGCGCCGAGTTCGCGGCATTTCGTGTTGCTGACGTTGTTGTCGAAGAGCATCGCCCAGACACTGCAACGCTTCTACATGACCGTGTCCCTGCTGCTCAACAGCGGCCAGAACAGCATCAGCGCCGAAGAACTGGAAGACCTGTGCACCGTGATGGCCCAGCGCCTGTCGATCCTGCACGGGCTGAATGCCCCGGAGTTCTTCGACAAGAGCCTGTTCCGCCACTTCATTCAAACCATGCTGGATCTTGACGTGCTCAAACGCGACGAAGCCGGCAAGCTGAGTTATCACGAACTGCTGGGCGAACTGGCCGAAGGCGCGGCGAAACGGGTGTTGCCGGCGGAGATTCGTTTGTCGATCCGTCAGGTGGCATTGCATCGCAGCGAAGATGCGGCGGATCAGGTCGCCCCTCAGCCCGAGGCTTAATGTAATCCCTGTGGGAGCGAGCTTGCTCGCGCCCACATTGACCGGAGATCGGCGATGAAAAAACTCTCTTTGTTGGCAATGACCACTTTATTGGGCGCCTGTCAGACGATGCAACCCGCCGCTAAAACCGCCCTCGATGGTGAAGTCTTCTACCTGCAACGCATTGCCCTGCCACCGAGCGCCACCTTAAGCGTCAGCTTGCAGGACGTGTCCCTGGCCGATGCACCTGCCGTGGTCCTCGACGAACAGAAAGGTCCGGTCAAAGGCCAGGTGCCCCTGCCGTTTCATCTGAGTTACGATCCGGCCCAGGTCAAACCCGGCCATCGCTACTCCGTCAGCGCGCGCATCGAAGTCGGCGGCAAACTGATGTTCATCACCACCGAACACCACGCCGTACAGCTGGATGGCAGCGATCCGCAGCCACTGAAAATCCGCGTCGACGCCATTCGCTAATGTCTCTTTTTTGAACAAGGAAGCCGCCATGCTCCGCCCTACCCTTCGCTTTGCCGGCCTGTGTGCAGGCTTGATGATCTCCGCCAGCGCACTGGCGCTGTCGCTCAATGACCTGTCGCAAAAAGACGCCACCGGTGGCCTCAAGGATGCCCTGACCCAAAGCGCGCAACTGGCCGTCAAACAACTCGGCACGCCGGGCGGCTTCAGCAACAACCCGGACGTGAAAATCGAACTGCCGGGCAAACTGGGCAAAGTCGCCAGCAAAATGAAACAGTTCGGCATGGGCGATCAGGTCACTGAGCTGGAAACCAGCATGAACAAAGCGGCCGAAACCGCCGTGACCCAGGCCCAGCCAATACTGGTAGACGCCGTGAAGAAGATGAGCGTCGATGACGCCAAAGGGATTCTCAGCGGCGGCAACGACTCGGCCACCCAGTACCTGAGCAAAACCAGCCGCGAACAGATTCGGGTCAAGTTTCTGCCGATCGTGAAACAAGCCACCGATCAGGTCGGCCTGGCCAAGCAATACAACACCTTCGCAGGCCAGGCAGCGACCATGGGCGTGCTGGATACCAAGAACGCCAACATCGAAAGCTACGTGACCGAGCAGGCACTGAACGGCTTGTTCGAGATGATCGGCAAGCAGGAAGAAGCCATTCGCAAGAACCCTGCGGCGGCGGCGACGAGTCTGGCGAAGAAGGTGTTTGGTACGCTTTAATTCCAGGCAATTGAAACTCGCAAAAAAGCCCACTGGTCTTTACAGGTCAGTGGGCTTTTTCCGTTTGCGCTACTGGTGCGGATCAACCTGATCCAGAACGCGATTTACCGATAACTCCGCCAGCGAAATCATCTGTTGAACCGCCAACATAAGATTGCATGTCGGTCCGTTCAGACCGAAGGCTAACTCACTGGCCATCACATTTGCCGAAGCGAGGGTTTCGCAGGCGTGAGCCAAAAGGGTTTCGGAATCAACGTTGGGGGCGATGACGAAAACCGAGCTGGGACGACGGTCAGCTTTAGCCTTTTTTTCGGGTGGTGGCGCCAAATAGTGATCAAGAGCGCGAATTGCCGCGTCGTGGAGTTTTTTGGAATCGAGAAAGGCGTAAGGGGAAACCGGGTCGGTTTCTTTTTCCAGTTCTGCTTCCGTGTCTGGAGGATTTGGGCTGTCTTTAATCATCGTGTAACTCCTGAAGTAGTGGAGCTGTCACCGTTCGCTGCGAAACGAACATAAGGTGGCAGCTGTACGCAGGTTCGCAGACCGGGACTTCAGGAACCCGGCAGACCCGAAGATCTCCCGCGCACAGCCGCCATAACACAGGCATAAAAAAACGCCCGCTTTCGGATGGTGGACGCTGTGCGTCTGAAGTTTAACCGGGCTGCGAAACCCGGTCGCTGCTTTTTGCAGCGACACCCAAAAGCCTAGAGATCGCGCTTCCGACAGACAACCTGAAAATTTCGTGGGAAGGTTCTGATGTTTTGGCAGATCTTTAAACATAGTCGCCTGCCAGATCGCCATCGCGGGGTTCTGATGTTTTGGCAGATCTTTAAACATAGTCGCCTGCCAGATCGCCATCGCGGGCAAGCCCGCTCCCACAGGGTTTTGTGTCGTACACGGTATTTGTATTCAGAAGATTAACTGTGGGAGCGAGCCTGCTCGCGAAAGCGGTCGTCCATTTGCGAAATGTATTGCCTGACACGACGCCATCGCGAGC
>NZ_JASCOM010000345.1:0-5145 GCF_029959925.1 Pseudomonas sp. PS02303 | reverse complement strand
GCTCGCGAAAGCGGTGTGCCAGTCAGCATTCGACTGACAGATTGCTTTCGCGAGCAGGCTCGCTCCCACAGGGTATTACGGTGCAGTTAGTGCGTGCGTGCGACCGCAAACTCACTGAGCTCAACCAATGCATCGCGGTATTCGCTGGCGGGCAACGCGTCGAGGCATTTGATTGCACGGGCTACGTAATCGCGGGCCAGTTGCGCGGTGTAATCCAGCGAACCGGACGCTTCCACGGCTTCGCGGATGCTTTCCAGGTCTTCGATACCGCCTTTCTGGATCGCCTTGCGCACCAGTGCAGCCTGCTCCGGCGTGCCTTCGCGCATGGTGTAGATCAGCGGCAGGGTCGGCTTGCCTTCGGCCAGGTCGTCACCGACGTTCTTGCCCAGGGTTTCCGCGTCGCCACGGTAGTCCAGCAGGTCGTCGACGAGTTGGAAGGCCACGCCCAGATGATCGCCGAAGGTGCGCAGCGCTTCGCTCTGTTCCGGTGTGGCACCGGCCAGGGCCGCGGCACTGTGGGTCGAGGCTTCGAAGAGCATCGCGGTTTTGCCGCGGATGACTTCCATGTAGGTTTCTTCGGTGGTGCTGGCATCACGCACTTTGGACAGCTGCAACACTTCGCCTTCGGCGATGATGCGCGTGGCTTGCGAAAGGATCTTCATCACCGGCATGGAGCCCAGTTCGACCATCATTTCGAAGGAGCGCGAATACAGGAAGTCGCCCACCAGCACGCTTGGCGCGTTGCCCCACATGGCGTTGGCGGTCGAGCGGCCACGGCGCATGCCGGACATGTCGACCACGTCGTCGTGCAGCAGCGTGGCGGTGTGCAGGAACTCGATGGTCGCGGCCAGCAGGCGCAGGTCATCGCCTTCGCGACCCAGAGCCTTGCCACACAGCAACACTAATAGAGGACGCAGGCGTTTACCGCCAGCCGAGGTAATGTAATCGCCGATTTTCGATACCAGCGGCACTCGGGAAGTCAGCTGCTTCTTGATGATGCCGTCGACGGCGCTAAAATCGTCCGCCACCGCGCGGTAGAAAGCTTGGGGTTGCATCAGCGACAGTTGCTCCAGAAGGGTTGCGCGGCATGCTAGGACCCACGTCGGCGGGTGTCAAGGCACGATGGACGGCCTCTTGCATCGCCCCGGCAGCTTGCGTACAATCGCGCACCCTGAACTTCCTGGGCAGCACCTGCCTTACGCAATTGCAAACAGGCCTTCCAGCCTTATGCAGCCATGCCAGCCAATACCTCTTCTTATAAAGAGCTGGGTGAGCAGGATTATCGGAGAAATACCATGTCGTACGCAGTAATTGTTACTGGTGGCAAGCAATACAAGGTCGCCCCAGGTGAATACCTGAAGATCGAAAAACTGGAAATCGCTACCGGCGAATCCGTTACTTTTGATCGCGTTCTGTTGGTCGCCAATGGCGATGACGTGAACATCGGCGCTCCAGTTGTTGCTGGCGCTACCGTTGTGGCTGAAGTGATCTCCCAAGGTCGTCACGATAAAGTCCGCATCATCAAGTTCCGTCGTCGTAAGCACCACATGAAGCGTATGGGCCACCGCCAGTGGTACACCGAGATCAAAATCACCGGTATTCAGGCTTAATTTCAGCCTAATTCCTCACTAGGAGAATTGACTCATGGCACACAAAAAAGCTGGTGGTAGTACCCGTAACGGTCGCGACTCAGAAGCCAAACGCCTTGGCGTGAAGATGTATGGCGGCCAGGTTATCATTCCGGGCAACATCATCGTGCGTCAGCGCGGCACCCAATTCCACGCCGGTTACGGTGTTGGCATGGGTAAAGATCACACTCTGTTCGCTAAAATCGACGGCGTGATCAAGTTCGAAGTAAAAGGCGCTTTCAACCGCCGTTACGTGAGCATTGTCCCGAAGACTGAAGTCGTCGCGGCATAATTGCGTAGTTGCTGGAAAAGCCCTGTCTCGCGACGGGGCTTTTTCGTTTGTGGGGTGAGTCTCTTGCAAAGCTGTTTGTGATGGGCTCCAGCGCTGGATTTGCGGTCGTTGATTGAGGTCGCTGCGCTCATTTTTGCAAGAGTCTTATGTCTAGATTTTTTCGGCTCGTCCGTATGACGAGAGGCGTTTTGTTATGAAGTTTGTTGACGAAGTATCGATTCGAGTAAAAGCCGGTGACGGCGGCAACGGTTGCATGAGCTTCCGTCGCGAGAAATTCATTGAAAACGGCGGCCCGAACGGCGGTGACGGTGGTGATGGCGGCTCGGTCTACATGATCGCCGACGAAAACCTCAACACCCTGGTGGACTACCGTTACACCCGGCACTTCGATGCCGAACGCGGTTCCAACGGCGGCAGCACCGACTGCACCGGCAAGAAAGGTGAAGAGCTGGTGCTGCGTGTTCCGGTTGGCACCACCGTCATCGACTCCGCCACTCAGGAAGTGATCGGCGACCTGACCAAGGCTGGCCAGAAACTGCTGGTGGCTCATGGCGGCTGGCACGGTCTGGGTAACACCCGTTTCAAATCCAGTACCAACCGTGCTCCGCGCCAGACCACTCCGGGTAAGCCGGGCGAGGCGCGTGATCTCAAGCTGGAAATGAAAGTATTGGCTGACGTCGGTCTGCTGGGTTTGCCGAACGCCGGTAAAAGTACCTTCATTCGCTCCGTATCGGCCGCCAAGCCGAAAGTCGCCGACTACCCGTTCACCACGCTGGTGCCGAACCTGGGTGTGGTCAGCGTCGATCGCTGGAAGAGCTTCGTGGTCGCGGACATTCCGGGTCTGATCGAAGGTGCTTCCGATGGCGCTGGCCTGGGGATTCGCTTCCTCAAGCACTTGTCGCGTACCCGTTTGCTGTTGCACCTCGTGGACATGGCGCCGCTGGATGACGCCAGCGCTCCGGATGCTGCTGAAGTGATCGTCAGCGAGCTGACCAAGTTCAGTCCGTCCCTGGCTGAGCGTGATCGCTGGTTGGTGCTGAACAAGTGCGACCAGATCCTTGAAGAAGAGCATGACGCTCGCGTCAAGGAAATCGTTGATCGCCTGGAGTGGACCGGTCCGGTCTATGTGATCTCCGCCATCTCCAAGCTGGGCACCGAGCGTCTGTGCCACGACATCATGCGTTACATGGAAGATCGTGCTGACCGTCTGGCTAACGACCCGGTTTACAAGGAAGAGCTGGCCGAGCTCGATCAGCGCATCGAAGACGAAGCCCGTGCCCAGTTGCAAGCGCTGGATGACCAGCGTGCCCTGCGTCGCAGCGGCGTGAAGTCGGTCCATGACATCGGCGACGATGACTGGGACGAAGAAGATGTGGATGACGAAGACGGTCCGGAAATCATTTACGTGCGTGACTGATTCGTTGCAGTAAACTTAAGCGCCGCTCAATCGAGCGGCGTTTTAGTATCTGGAAATCGGTAGTCACGAATAACGTTACGGGCGGCGCTGGGTCGCGCTGCCCTCAAGCTAAGGTTGAAGATGATGCGGAGCAAGGTGACAGGTGCGCAGCGTTGGGTCGTGAAGATCGGCAGCGCTTTGCTGACGGCTGACGGCAAGGGCCTGGATCGCGCGGCAATGAGTGTCTGGGTCGAGCAGATGGTGGCTTTGCATGAAGCGGGCGTCGAACTGGTGCTGGTGTCCTCCGGGGCAGTAGCGGCGGGGATGAGTCGCCTGGGCTGGACCGTGCGACCCAGTGCAATGCACGAGCTGCAGGCCGCTGCCGCTATCGGTCAGATGGGTCTGGTGCAAGCCTGGGAGTCGAGCTTTGCCGAGCATGGCCGGCATACCGCGCAGATTCTCCTGACGCACGATGACTTATCTGACCGCAAACGTTACCTGAACGCCCGCAGCACCCTGCGTGCGTTGGTCGAGCTGAAAGTGATCCCGGTGATCAACGAAAACGACACCGTGGTCACCGACGAGATCCGCTTCGGCGACAACGACACCCTGGCGGCGCTGGTGGCCAACCTGGTTGAGGCGGACTTGCTGGTGATCCTCACCGATCGCGACGGCATGTTCGATGCCGATCCGCGCAACAACCCCGACGCCAACCTGATTTACGAGGCGCGCGCCGATGATCCGGCGCTGGATGCCGTCGCTGGCGGTACCGGTGGTGCGTTGGGTCGTGGCGGTATGCAGACCAAATTACGTGCCGCACGTCTGGCGGCGCGTTCCGGTGCGCACACCATCATCGTCGGTGGGCGCATTGAACGTGTGCTGGATCGCCTGAAGGCGGGCGAGCGCATCGGCACCTTGTTGTCACCTGAGCGCGGCATGCTGGCGGCGCGCAAGCAATGGCTGGCCGGTCATCTGCAGACCCGTGGCACCCTGGTGCTGGATGCGGGTGCAGTGACCGCGCTGTCCCAGGGCAACAAAAGTTTGCTGCCGGTTGGCGTCAAACTGGTTCAAGGCAGTTTCCGGCGCGGTGAAATGGTGGTGTGCGTGGCGCCGGACGGTCGTGAAATTGCCCGTGGCCTGGCCAACTACAGCGCGCTGGAAGCACAAAAAATCATCGGTCAGTCGTCTGAGGCGATTGTCGGTCTGTTGGGTTACATGGCGGAGCCGGAACTGGTTCACCGCGATAACCTGATTCTGGTCTGAAGGAATATTTGAATGCGTGTGGCAAAAGGATTGTTGGGTCTGCTGTTGGCAATGCCGCTGCTGGCTTCGGCTGAGGAGATTGGCCAAGTGTCGACGGTGTTCAAGTTCGTCGGCCCGAACGACCGTATCGTCGTCGAGGCGTTTGATGATCCGAAGGTTGAGGGTGTGACTTGCTACCTCTCGCGGGCCAAGACCGGCGGTGTGAAAGGTGGGCTGGGTTTGGCGGAAGATCGCGCTGAAGCGTCTATCGCGTGCCGTCAGGTAGGTCCGATCAGCTTCAAGGGTGAGCTGAAGGATGGCGATGAGGTGTTCAAGGAGCGTACGTCGCTGGTGTTCAAGACCATGCAGGTGGTGCGCTTCCTCGACAAGAAGCGCAATACGCTGGTGTATCTGGTCTACAGCGATCGCTTGATCGAAGGCAGCCCGCAGAATGCGGTGACGGCGATCCCGATCCTGCCGTGGACGCACGCCCAATAAGCTGGCGCAAATCGAAATGTGGGAGTGAGCCTGCTCGCGATAGCGGTGTAACAGTCGGCATCAATGTTGAGTGTTGCACCGCTATCGCG
>NZ_JASCOM010000344.1:0-5167 GCF_029959925.1 Pseudomonas sp. PS02303 | reverse complement strand
ATGCCCAGCAGCAGGCGCGCCAGATCGTCCGCCGGCTGCGCGCAGGAAATGGCGCCGCTGTGCTGGCCGGCCAGCACGCAGCGCCGGAAAAAGGCCTCGATCTGTATCAGGACAGCAGCCACGGCGCGCTGGAAGTCGGGGTCGTCCGGTGAGGCCTCAAGGGCGGAATTCACCAGCATGCAACCCTTGTGCTGGGGGTCGTTGAGCGAGCGTTCGAGTATCTCGTCGAAGAACGCCTCGATGGCCTGGCGCGGCGGCAGGACGCCTTCGAATCGCCGCACCCTGTCGGCAAAACCCTCTTCGACGTAATGGTCCAGCGCACGGCGATACAGCGAGCGCTTGTCGCCAAAAGCGTTGTACAGGCTGGCACTGGTCAGCCCCATGCCCTGGGCCAGGTCACGCACCGAAGTGGCCTCATAGCCACGGGCCCAGAAACATTGAACGGCTGCATCGAGCACCGCCCTCTCATCGAACTCTCTTGGCCGAGCCATCCGTACTCCCATTGCCAGGCCAACACAGGTGTTGCCCTTTTTCTGTAGACGGCCCTATTCTAGATCGAACGATCTAAAACACAAGACAGGACCCCACCCGCATGATTCATTTCTACTACCACCCCACGCCCAACCCGGCCAAGGTCGCCCTGTTTCTGGAAGAAACCGGGCTGCCCTACCAGCTGGTTCCTCTCGATACCGGCAAGGGCGAACAGCACACCGCGCAGTTCCGGGCCATCAACCCCAATGGCAAGGTCCCGGCCATCGTCGACAGCGAAGGCCCCGGTGGCCGCGAGGCACGGGTGTTCGATTCGACCGCCATCCTGCTCTACCTCGGCGAAAAGACCGGGCAGCTCATGGGCGCGCCGACCGACAAACCCGAACTGCTGTCGTGGCTGATGTTCATCGCCACGGGTATCGGGCCGTTCTCCGGCCAGGCCGTGCACTTCCAGTATGCCGCGCCGGAGAGCATCCCCTATGCAATCAACCGTTACCGGCGCGAAGCCGAACGGCACTACCAGGTGCTGGATGAGCACCTCGCCGGGCGCGACTACATCGTGGGCGACAGCTACACCCTGGCGGACATCTCAGCCTGGGGCTGGATCGACCGTGCCTCGCGCGTGCTCAAGGGCGAAAGCGACCCGCTGGCCGCCTACCCCAACATCCAGCGCTGGTTCCAGGCCATCGATGCGCGCCCGGCGGCGGCCCGTGCCCGTGAAGTGGGCAAGGACCACGCCTTCAAGAAAGACCTCGACGAGCAGATGCGCCGCGCGCTGTTCCCCTCCAACTACCCGGCGTAAGCCTCACCGGGTCAGCGTGCCCAGCGCACGCTGACCCCCGGACACGATCCCCAGAGAGGTGTGGCATGCAACCCATTGAAGGCATCGTTTTTGATCTCTACGGCACGTTGTACGACGTGCACTCCGTCGTCCAGGCCTGCGAAAGCGCCTACCCGGGCCAGGGTGAGGCCATCTCCCGCCTGTGGCGACAGAAGCAGCTCGAATACACCTGGCTGAGCAGCCTCATGGGCCGCTATGCCAGCTTCGAGCAACGAACCGAAGAAGCCCTGCGCTACACCTGCAAGCACCTGGGGCTCGCCACGGATGAAACCACTCTGCGGCAGCTCGGCCAGGCCTACCTGCACCTGGCTCCCCACCCGGACACGACCGCGGCCTTGCGGCGGCTGAAAGCAAGCGGCCTGCCCATGGCCATCGCCTCCAACGGCTCGCACCACTCCATCGAGCAGGTCGTCAGCCACTCGGACATGGGCTGGGCATTCGACCACCTGATCAGTGTCGAAACGGTCAAGGTGTTCAAGCCGGACAACCGCGTCTACAGCCTGGCCGAACAAACCATGGCCATCCCCAGGGACAGGCTGCTGTTCGTCTCGTCCAACAGTTGGGATGCGACCGGCGCCCGGCACTTCGGCTTTCCGGTGTGCTGGGTCAATCGTCAGGGGGCCGTGTTCGATGAATTGGGCGCCACCCCGACCCGTGAAGTACGTGACCTGGGCGAGATGAGCGACTGGCTGCTCGATTGAAGCTGTCCGCGCGAACGGCGCCCATGGATGATGGCCGGGGCGCCGTTCGGGCCAGGGCTGCTAGTGAACAAGGCGAATGCCGTCGATGCGTACCTGTTCCCCAGGCGAGAAGGCTTGCCCCGGCGTACGGAAACGCTCGCGAGTGCCGTCATCGTTTTTCACCCTGTAGGCGTTTTCACTCAGGCCCGCCGATGCCATCGCTGCGCGGTGGGCTCAGAGGTTGTCGCTGTCGGTCAGGTAATTGACCAGGCGCCGAAGCCAGGGCGCGATCAACAGCACCACCGGAATCATCATCAGCCAGGACAACACCCAGGCCTTCGACCAGTGCCCCATGAACCGTTCCACGGGAAACAGCGGACGGCTGGCAATTGCCGAGGCAATCGCACAGGTAATGGCCGACTGCAACAACGCAAAAAGATGGTGCCCGTGGCGTTTCGATAGCTTGATCACTGTACATGCCCCCTGGTTACGGGAAGCGCGCCATGCGCCTCCGCCTCGATGCCCTCAACGCGTGAACGCCACAAAGGCGCCTGGCATGGCTGTTATCCTGCCGCGAATGCGCACAGTGGTTTTATCCGTCCGTGCAGAACATTTTACCGATTGTCCCCACTGCGCATTCTATGCGGAACGAGCCTGGAGGCAATGCGCTCGCCTGGCCGGGTCATCGCGACCACCGATGAGTCACCGCGACCACAAAAACTCCAGGTCATAACGACAACAAAAATCACAACCTACTGTTTTTAAACAACTTATATACTGGCATGGTTTGTGTTCAGCACAGTGCTCACCCACTGAATGCAAGGACAAACCATGCAGCACAACGAATTCGACAATCGCCTGGCTGTGGTCACCGGTGCCAGCTCGGGCATCGGTTACGCGTTGACGACCGGCCTGCTCCAGGCCGGGGCCAGGGTGTTGGCCATGAGCCGTCACCAGGGTGAGCTGGGGGCTTTGCAGGAACACTACGGAGAACGACTGACCTGGCTTGAAGGCGACATCAGCCGCGCCGACGACCTCGCCAGGCTGGCCCGGTATGCGCACACCCTGGGCCCGATACACTACCTGGCCCCCAATGCCGGGATCGCCCAGTTGGCCGATGGCCTGGATGCCGCAGCCTTCGAGCGGCAATGGGCCGTCAATGGCGCGGGCGCGCTCAATACCCTGGCCAGCCTGAAAGCCCACCTGGCCCGCCCAGCCTCGGTCGTGTTCACCGGCACCTTTCTCTCGCAGGCAACCTTTCCCGGCCTCGCCGCCTACATTGCCTCCAAGGCGGCCCTGAAAGCCTTTGCGCGCAACCTGGCCGTCGAGCTGGCAGCCGACGACATCCGGGTCAACATGGTATCGCCAGGGCCCACGGCAACACCGATCTGGGGCACCCTGCAACTCAGCGACGACGCGCTGGCGGCGGTGGCCAAGACAGTGGAACAGCGTTTGTTGAATGGGGCATTTCTCGAACCCGCCATGATCGCCGACGCCATGCTGCACCTGCTGTCGCTGGGCGCACGGGGCATCCACGGGCAGGACCTGATCGTCGACAACGGCTACACCCTGCGCTGACCATGGCATGCGCCGGCAGGGCATATGCCCTGCGGTGCATGTTCATCGCAGCAAGGCCGCCATCAGGCGGCCGTCAGGCGCACTCAGGCAAACTGGCTGAACGACATATTGTCGTCCACATTATTGCCGGTACTGGCTGTGGTCGGACCACCCACCAGTTGGCCGCCCCAGGGATTGCTCTTCGGTTCGCCCTCATTGATGGCGACCTGCGAACGCTCCTTGATGGGGGAACCGCAGAATTCGGAAAAAATCGTACGCTAAGCTAACGGTGTTCTCGTGACAGCTCTTTGACTAGGCTTTCTAAGGCCATTCTGATAGCCCTGACTTCCTGAAAAGCCATGGCTAAAATTTGTGCGGCTAAAAGGGATAACCGATGGTAAAGTAAGTTATCCCTGTCGAGATACTGAAAAGCGTTATCCTCGTTTTTCCCAAAACTGTTTTGCCAGTTCGCTCAGAGCGCTAGTTAACTGAGCGACAGATTTCGCACTTTGCAAATTATTCTGCCCGGTCTGTACATTGGTATCAGCAGCATCGCGTATATTGTTAATACTGCGGTTGATGTCTTCACTTACTGCTCCCTGCTGCTCGACCGCAGTCGCTATTTGCGCGTTCATGTCGGTAATTTCGTTAACACGTTGGCCAATTCCATCAAGAGCTGTAGCTGCTTCCTCTGCGTGAGCTACACTCGTGTGCGCTTGCCGACTACTTTGCTCCATGACTGTAACAGCGGATTGCGCTCGCTCTTGTAGAGCGCTGATCATGCTTTGAATATCCGTTGTCGATTGCTGTGTGCGAGCAGCAAGACTGCGAACCTCATCGGCGACAACAGCAAAACCACGCCCCTGCTCACCAGCACGCGCGGCCTCAATTGCTGCGTTGAGTGCCAACAAATTCGTTTGCTCGGCGATCCCTCGTATAACGTCAAGAACTTTTGATATCTCGTTACTTTGACCTTCAAGCTCATGAATAACCTGAGCGGCTTGCCTAATTTCACCTTCAAGGGCAGTGATTGACTGGCTTGTGTGGGCTACCAGACGCTGGCCAGATGCCGTCTCAGTGTCTGCTCTTCCGGCCGCATCTGCAGCATGCTGTGCATTGCTCGCAACCTCTTGAATGCTTGCCGCCATTTGGTTTACTGCCGTTGCTATTTGATCTGTCTCTGCCTGCTGCTCAACTGTAAGTACATTGCTTGACTCAATATCCTTTAGTAGGCCTCGGGTGTGTTCGCTAAGCCGATTTGATGCATCACCTATGCGACCTACTATGGCGCCTGTTTCAGCTTGCATCATTCGTAAAGCAAACTCTATTTGGCCAAACTCATCGGTGCGCCCAGTGTAGAGGGATTGACTTAATGGGTTATTGGAAATATTCCTGGCTCTTTCAACCAGTCTTCCAAGAGGAGAGAGAATAGCCAAAACACTAACAGAGCTTAAGCTTCCTGACATTAAAGTAGGCGGTTACAGGAGCTGAGTGCAACACGGTTATTGAATTGAAGCTGGAGCATCATGCCGCATAGCCATAGCTTCCTGCATCACCTCGTCCATAACCTCGATCGGACACTTGAAGTCGAAGCGCTTAC
>NZ_JASCOM010000343.1:0-5178 GCF_029959925.1 Pseudomonas sp. PS02303 | reverse complement strand
GAGCTTGCTCCCGCTCGGGAGCGAAGCGCCCGCAGATTTTTAGGGATGCTTCGCAGCCCAGCGGGAGCAAGCTCCCTCGCCACAGGTAACCCTTACAACTTCGCTTTTACCGCCGGCAACGCATCTTTCCCATCCACGGTCTTCACGCCATCCAGCCATTTATCCAGCACGGCAGGATTGGCCTTGATCCACGCCTTGGCCGCCTCGGCATTGCTGATTTTCTTGTTCACCACCTCGGCCATGATGCTGTTCTCCATCTCCTGAGTGAAACTCAGGTTGGTGAGCAGCTTGCCGACGTTCGGACAGGCCTGTGCATAACCTTTGCGGGTCAGCGTATAAACGCTGCCGGTGTCGCCGAAATACTTCTCGCCACCTTTCAGGTAATGCATTTTCAACTGCACGTTCATCGGGTGCGGCGTCCAGCCGAGGAAGGTCACGAACTTCTGTTTTTTCACTGCGCGGGACACTTCGGCCAGCATGGCCTGCTCGCTGGACTCGACCAGTTTCCACTGGCCCATGTCGAAGTCGTTCTTCTTGATGATCTCTTGCAGCGAGATGTTCGCCGGGGCGCCGGAACCGATGCCGTAGATCTTCTTGTCGAACTTGTCGGCGTATTTATTCAGGTCGGAAAAGTTATGCACACCCGCGTCCCACACGTAATCCGGGACTGCCAGCGTGAATTCGGTGCCATCGAGATTCTTCGCCAGTTGGGTGACATCACCCGTGGCGACGAATTTGTCATAGAAGCCCTGCTGCGCCGGCATCCAGTTCCCCAGGAACACGTCGACCTGGCCATCCTTCAGCCCGCCAAAGGTGATCGGCACCGCGAGGGTGTCGACCTTGGCCTTGTAGCCCATGCCGTCCAGCAGAAACCCGGTGATGGCGTTGGTCGCAGCGATGTCGCTCCAGCCCGGATCAGCCATTTTCACCGTGTCGCAGCTCTGATCGGCAAAGGCCGATGCACTGCCCAGAGCCAGTAGCCCGACCGTCAGTACTGTGGATAACTTTTGCATGGACTTCCCCTTAACATTATTGGTTTTGGCAGGGTTGTGGATAACGTGCTTTACGTTCCAGATCGTCGAGGTCGATGTGGTTGCGCATGTATTGCTGACTGGCGTCCACCAGCGGCTGGTGATCCCAGCTCTTCAGCTTGCCGATGGTCAGCGCCTCGGCGACGAATCGCCGGCGACGCTGGCTCGCGAGCACCTGTTGGTGGATCGCCGGAATGTCCCATTTGGCCCGTGCTTCAGACAGAAACGCCTCGAACAGCGGCCGATGTTGCGGCGATTGGCTGAGTTCTTCCTGTTCGCGCGGGTCGTTGTGTACGTCGAAGAGTAGGCAAGGGTCATCTTCGCTGTAGATGAATTTGTAAGCGCCACGGCGAATCATCATCAAAGGGCTGATGGTGCCTTCGGCCATGTATTCGCCGAAGACTTCGTCGTGACCGCCCTGCCCTTGCAGGTGCGAGACCAGCGAACGACCGTCCAGTGGCAAACCCGGTTCCAGCGAACCGCCGGCCAGTTCTACAAAGGTTGGCAGCAAATCAGCGGTGGAAACCGCAGCACTGACGCGCCCGGCGCCGAATTGTCCCGGTGCGCTGATCAACAGTGGTACGCGGGCGGCCATTTCGAACCAATGCATTTTGTACCAGAGGCCGCGCTCGCCGAGCATATCGCCGTGGTCGCCGGAGAAGACGATGATGGTGTCATCGATCAGCCCGGTATCTTCCAGCGTTTGCAGGAGTTTGCCGACGTTGCTATCGATATAGCTGCAAGCTCCGAAATAAGCACGACGCGCATCGCGAATCTTATCCACAGGCAGCGGCTTGTCCCACAGGTCATACACCTTGAGCAAACGCTGGGAATGCGGGTCAAGTTCGGTTTGCGTCGGGGTTTCCGGCAGCGGGATGTCGGCATCGTCGTAAATGTCCCAAAAAGCCTTGGGAATGGTGTACGGATCATGTGGGTGCGTCATCGACACGGTCAGGCAAAACGGCTGGTCGCCATCCTCGCGAATGTGATCGAACAGGTATTGCTGGGCCTTGAACACCACCTCTTCGTCGAAATCCAGCTGATTGGTGCGCACGCACGGCCCGGCCTGCAGCACCGAAGACATGTTGTGGTACCAGGTCGGACGCACGTCCGGTTCATCCCAGTTCACCGACCAGCCGTAGTCGGCCGGGTAGATGTCGCTGGTCAGGCGCTCTTCATAGCCGTGGAGTTGATCCGGGCCACAGAAATGCATCTTGCCCGACAGCGCGGTGCGGTAGCCGAGACGCCGCAGGTAGTGGGCATAAGTCGGTACATCGGCGGGGAAATCGGCCGCGTTGTCGTAGGCGCCGATCTTGCTCGGCAATTGACCGCTGACCAGGGTGAAACGCGACGGCGCGCACAGTGGGCTGTTGCAATAAGCGGCGTCGAACACCACGCCTTCGGCGGCGAGGCGGCTGAGATTGGGCAATTTGATGGGCGAGGAACCGTAGAACGGCAACATTGGCGCGGCCATCTGATCGGCCATGATGAAAAGAATATTCTTGCGCTTCATGTGATCGCGGCATTCCATAGTGAATATTTATGCGAGAGTGCTGCGATCGAGCATGGAGTCCATGCACTTTGTGGTAAAGCCCATGCACGGCAATGACTAGGATAAGCACCGCTTATGTATGACGCCCTTGGAAGTTTGTCGCTGGACCTGCTGCGAGCGTTTGAAGCGGCGGCCCGCCATCGCAGTTTTACCGCCGCAGCGGTAGAGCTGGGCACTACGCAGCCCGCCGTCAGCCAGCAGATCAAACGCCTGGAAGAACAACTCACCGCGCGGTTGTTTGATCGCATTTACCGTGGCATTGAGTTGACTGAGGCCGGGACCATTCTTTTCGAGCAGGTTCAGCTCGGTTTGCAGAATATCGATGCCGGATTAAGCGCGATCAGCACACAGCATCAACATGAAGTCTTGCAGGTGGCCACGGATTTCGCTTTTGCCGCGTATTGGCTGATGCCCCGATTGCACCGCTTTCATAAAGCCAATCCCCACGTCGACGTCAGCCTGGTCACCAGCGAGCGCAATCACAACATGCTGCGCACTGATATCGATGTGGCGGTGTTGTTTGGGGATGGCCGCTTCAAGCAGGGCGAAAGCCATTGGCTGTTCAGTGAAGAAGTGTTTCCGGTCTGCAGCCCGCTGCTGTTGAAGGATCGTCCCCTGCCCTTGCCGGCCCAGTCATTGCTGGAATTTCCACTGCTGCACCTGCGCGGCGAAAACAGCAGCAACTGGTTTGACTGGAGCGGCGTCTTTCGCGAGTTAGGGATCACATCGGCCCCGGCCCCCGGGCAATTGCGCTTCGACAATTACACGTTGCTGATTCAAGCGGCGATTGGTGGTCAGGGTGTTGCAATCGGCTGGCGGCACCTTGTGGATAACTTGCTGGCGCAAGGTTTGTTGTGTCGACCGATAGCCGACACGGTGATTTCCAGGCTCGGCTATTACGTGGTTCTGCCCCAGCGAAAACGGCGTGGGGTATTGATCCAACAATTTGTGGACTGGTTGATGGCTGAGCAGGCCAGCAGCGCCCAATCGCTGAATGGTTTACCGCTGCCGTCTATCGCCGTGTAGGGTCGGTCGAAACGAAGTTCACATGCTCGCGAACGTGAAGATTCAGCCGCAGCTCATCGGCAATCCCTACGGCCACGCGGTTCAACCGTTCAAGCGGTTCGGCCAGGCCCGGTTCAAGGCTGCTGCTGACGTGGCTGAAATGTTCAATCGTCAGCCCCGGCACTCCGCGAGGCGCATTGACCAGGGTCCAGTGCAAGGCACTGCTTTGCAGGGCATCAAGGATTTCCTCGGCGGCATGCCGCTGAAGGGGGTCCAGCGCTTCAGCCTCTGTGTCGTCGAGTTCGGCAAAATCCCCCACCAGGAACAGCCGGGCAATACCGGCCGCCTGCATGCCCTCGATCAGCGCGTCCACGGCCAACACCTGTTCGACCGGGCCTGGAACGATGGTTTTTTCAACGGTCTCGCTATTGAATGGCAATCCGGGGGCATCCAGCAGGCAAATAACCACCGAACTCCCCGCTACGCTTTGCTTGACGCGTTCGGCCTCGAACAGATCGCCGGTCTTGGTGCGCAATCCTGGGCGCGGTGGGAGCGCCGTCAGGTCATCCAGAATCGCGATCACTTCATGTTGACGCCGTAGCATTTCAGCCATCAGCGCACTGCCCAGGCTACTCATGGCACCATAAAGCACCACTTTGACCACCGGGGTTTCGGCATTTTTCATGGCTGAGGTTCCTTGTTCACAACGTATATGGCGTGTGACCTGTGGGAATAGGTGAGGGTTCGACTGGGTTTCAGAGGGTTTCAGATGCAACAGATCAAGGGTTACCACGCCCATGTCTATTTCGACGCCACGAGCATTGACCAGGCGCGAGCGCTGTGTGAGCACGCCGCGCAGGTGTTCCCGCTGAAAATGGGCCGCGTGCATGAACGTCCCGTGGGTCCGCACCCGGACTGGAGTTGCCAATTGGCGTTCGGGCCGGAGCTGATCGGCGAAGTGCTGCCGTGGCTGGCGCTCAACCGCAAGGGTTTGGTGGTGTTTCTGCACCCGGACACCGGCGACGATTTGCTGGACCACACCGAGCACGCGATCTGGATGGGCGCAATCCGGCCACTGGACCTGTCTATTTTTTGATCAGAGGTTTTCTTCGGCTTCGCCGGGCAAATGTTCGTCCAAGTGCAGCCAGGGTAAATGGCTGCGGGTCCAGATGTGACGCTCGGCCGGGGCTTGCTCCGGGTGATCGAGGGTGGCGATGGTCACGTCGATACTCTCGGGGCTCAGATGTGTGATCAACGCCAGTTGCGCCCCACAGTTCGGACAGAAATAGCGCACGCAGGTGGTTGAAGATTCGTACTGCGCCGGCGTCCCTTTCAGCCATTTAAAGGCCGATACGGGAACCGTGATCCAGGTTGTCACGATCCCGCCGCTGACGCGCCGGCAGATCGAACAATGGCAGTGGGCGATGTCGTGCAAAGGTCCGCTGAATTGATAGCGCAGATGTCCGCAGTGGCAGCCGCCGGTGTGAAATTCGCTCATGACCTTACCTCCTGATGCGTATTTCCTGACGCTTTCGCGAGCAGGCTCGCTCCCACATTGGTTTTGTGTACGACACAGATCCTGTGTGGGAT